>JAVBSZ010000060.1:0-13429 GCA_031556415.1 Opitutales bacterium
TGCCGAGGAACATGTGCTGGTATTCCGCCACGAGCGCGGTACTCTTTGCGAACTTCCAGGCGAACTGCGCGCAGAGTATGTTTTCGTCGCCCGCCTGGGAGTTTTCCGTCCTGTCGTATTCGTACTTGAGCGTGAAGGCGAAATCCTTGAAGAACATGAATTCCACGCCGCCGCCGAGGGCCCAGTAGAAGTCGAGGCCGTCCGAATTTCCGTAGCCGTGCGAGTCATAATACGAGTACGCGCCGCCCAATCCGCAATTTAGAAAAGGGGTTATTGTGAAGTCCTCCGAAATCTCAAACCTGTAATACGGGCGCGCGTAGACGGGGAAGTAGAAACCGTGCCAGTCTGAACGGACGCCGCCGGAGTGGTCCGCCATCCAGTAATATTTGAGGGGCAGGGCTATGTTTATTCCGCAATCGTCGCTCCCGCTCTTGTACGCGTTGAATGAAAACTCAAGCGAGGTGAGCGTGCCGAGTTCGTAAGCGCTACCCGGTGTGGGAGTGTTGTACGCGCAGATTCCCGCAGACGCCTCAACGTAGTGCTTGCCGAACTGCGAGGCGCCGCCGCCGTTTTTTGCTCCGGCGTCCTGCGCCTGCGCGGCCGCCGCGGCAATGGCGGTCAAAATTAAGGCAATATGTTTTTTCATATCCGCAACTTGCATTATGGCTGCAATTTTTATTCAGGCTTCAAAATTGTCAAGAATGCTAATAAAAAATCTCCGTTCCGGCGCATGAAAAAAAGAGCATCCGAAGACGCGCCTTTCTTTTGGAATTCGGCTCCTTTTAGAACTCGAAGCGTACGCCGAGCCTGCCTATGTCCTCGCAGACATGGCTGTTCTCCATGAAGATGTGCCGATATTCCGCTATGAGCGCAGTTTTTCTCGTGAATTTCCACGCGAACTGTGCGGAGACTGTGTGCTGCTCGTACGCGGTGCCGGATTCTATCCTGCTGAATTCGTATTTCGGCGTGAAGGCGAAATCCCTGAACATCAGAAATTCCACGCCGCCGCCAGCGCCCCAATAGAAGTCAAGCGTGTTGTGGCCGCCGTTCCCCAGTGTGTCGTGAGCGTATATGCCGCCCGCTCCGGCGGAGACGAAGGGGGTTATTTCAAAGTTATCCGACACCCTAACCCTGTAATACGGCTGTGCAAACAGCGGGAAGTAAAAGCTGTTGCGGTCGCCCCTGATTCCGTCGACGTGGCCTGCCGTCCAGTAGTATTCGAGGGGAACGGAAAGGTTGAGGCCGCAGGTGTCGCTCTCGTTTCTATAGACGTTGAATGCGAATTCAAGTGAGGCCGTCACGCAGTATTCCGTGCTGTAGTTCGGCGTCGGGTCGGAGTATGACGTCACGCCCGCCATGCCTTGCGCATAACTTTTGCCGAACTGCGAGGCCGTGCCTTCGTGCTTTGCGGTGGCGCTTTGCGCATGGGCGAACCCTGCGGATGCAATAAATAATGCGGTTATGATATATTTTTTCATGGTCGAGTTTGTTTGGTTTGCGGAAGGAATGGTCAAAAAATGTCTTAAAAGTCAATGTTAATGAGCATTGCGCTCTTTCGGCATTCGTCCGCCGCGCGCAAATAAAAAGGGCGGACCTTTACGGTTCCGCCCTATGATTTTTTAAGAGTCCGCTGCAATTAGAACTCAAAGCGCACGCCGAGGCGCCCGTTGTCCATGTAGTTGCTGCTGTTGCCCATGAATATGTGCTGGTATTCGGCGAAGAGCGCCATGTTCTTTGTGAACTTCCAGGCGAATTCCGCGCCGACTATGTTCTGGTCGGTAGTCGGGCTGCTTTCCGCCCTGGTGTATTCGTACTTCGGGGTGAATGCGAAGTTCTTGAAGAACATGAACTCCACTCCGCCGCCGACGCCCCAGACGAAGTCAAGCCTGTTGTCATCCCCGTACATGTGCAGGTCCGTATAGGTATAGAGGCCGCCTACTCCCGCATTTAGGAAGGGAGTGATGGTAAGGTCTTCCGAAACCTTGAACCTGTAGTATGGGCGCAGGTATGCCGGGAACTGGAACTGGTGGATATCCACCCTTACCCCGCTTGTGTGCCCCGCCATCCATGAGTACGCGAGCGGCAGCGCCAGATTCACGCCGTAGGTGTCCGCTTCGTCCTTGTAGAGGTTGAAGCTCAGTTCGATGAAGGCTCCGACTCCGAGCTCCGTGCTCACCGACCTTCCCGTACCGCCCATGGATGCGGAAAGAATCTGCGCGCTGGTGGTCACGTAGTTCTTTCCGAACTGGGATGCGTCCCCCTCGTATTTTGTGGTTGCCTTGTCTGCCTGTGCGAGCATTGCCGCCGCAATCAACGATGCTGTCAGTAGTAGTTTTTTCATGTGTTCTCCTAGTTTGGATTAAAAGAAAAAATGCACGCAACTAATATTTATCTGCTAACAGCAAGTATGTTAACCGCATGAAAAAATCAAGAAAAAAATCGCTTTTTCTCTACATTGAAAAACGGTCGGATGGATTCTGGCAGGTGATTCGAGGCAGTCTGTTTTTTTAGTCATTAGTAATTAGCATGATTTATCCCGGCGCATTTTTTTTATGAAACATACGGATTTTTTTTTTTGTCATAACGGCTTTAGAGGGCGCTTTCGGAAGGGTTTGTTGTTAAGTATGATATGTGTAAATTTGATTTCAAATAACACTATTTGACATAAAGCGCGGCGTATTATGAAAAGCAGGAGAATTAAAAGGATATTTTCAGGAACCGAATTTTCGGCCGGAGCGGGCGTGCGCCTCATAAGGTATTTCGACGAGAGCGGCGCGGGGGAGATGAACCCCTTTCTGCTCTTCGAGGTCATTGATTCCGACAATCCGGAAGACTACGTCAGGGGCTTTCCGTGGCACCAGCACAAGGGAATGGAGGAGGTGACATATCTTCTTGAAGGACGCATTGAATACTCCGACAGCATGGGCAATGACGGCCGCATAGAAGGCGGCGGCTGCCGGTGGACCGTTGCGGGGAGCGGCATCATGCACCGCGAGATGCCCCAGCCATCGCCCCGCATGCGCGCGGCGCGGCTTTGGATAAGCATGCCCGCCAGGAAGAAAACGGCGCCTCCCGCCGACTGTGAGATATGGCCGGAGATGATTCCGGTCATAGAGAAGCTTGGCGTGAAAGTTTCCGTGGTTTCCGGCGAATACAACGAGGTGCGCGCTCCCCGCCGCTGCGGCCATGCCAGAACCACCTGCTACGACGTGGAAATGGATTCAGGCGCGCGCTGGGAAATCTACACCCCCCCTTGTGAGACGCTTTTTGTCCACGTTTTTTCCGGCGTCGTTTCCGTCTGCGGCAGGAGGTGCGCCGCCGGGCGCGCCGCGCTTTTGAGCGCGGGCGGGAAACTCGAGGTCGTGGCCGGAAAAGGCCCCGCGCGCTTCATCCTGTTTTCCGCCAGCCCGCTCAAAGAGGCCGCCGCACGGGATGAGGAATTGCGCAGAAGCTTCGCGCAGTCGGACGACGGATGCTTCGTCTAGAGCGCGTACGGTTTAATTTGCGGCTTTTGTCAAACGGCTTTGGCGAAGATACTCCGCTTGCCAAAAGAAGCCTTCTTCATGGGCATAACAAATCAAATCATCAGAAAGGCATGAGCCTTTTGTCTTATTTGGCCTTTTTTCTGCTCTTCTTGAAGAAGGTAAGCAGAGAGCCGGCAATGCAAAACGACATCAGCACTCCAGGCAGGGGTTTTCCGGAAGGCGCAGCAATGTCGGAGACGCGGACGGAAAATATGGTGTCGTTTAAGTCAAAATCCCAAACGCCGCCGGAGTCTTCAAAGCCTAGGTAAAGCGTGGTACCGGCTCTCGTGACAAGCTCGGAAGTGCCATCTGCATATTCCAAATGCCAAAGGCTGGCGTCCGCAGTCGTCCACGCAAAGGCTTCATTTGCTACATCAAACAGTGCGTATGATTCGTTCAGAAAACCGCTATAACCGAACAGTTGGAATTGTTCTCCCTCAAAAAACGTTATGAATGACTGGCTGCCGACATTTGTAGAATATCCCGCAGATACGCTGTGCATGGCGTCCGAAGCCCCAAGGTTATTTGTAAACGTGGCCACATTGCTTCCGGAATATCCAAAGTCTTTAGATATCGTAGTTATTTCAACGACGTGTTTGCTGGCGTCGAATTCAAAACCAAATATGTTTTTGAAATTCAAGCTCGACGTGCTCCAGGTCTGCACGCCGCCCAAGTTTGTAACGTCGGTTATCACGGCAGGATTCCCATTGCCAACGGCGGGCTGATCTATCGTAGTTATGGACGCTCCATGAACAGAACAAAGCGCTCCGGCCGCCAAGACGGCAAATAATTTTTTATACGTTTTCATTGTCCTAGGAGATGGGTTATTTAAATTATTAATACTACTGTTCTGAATGTTGATAAAAATTATCCCATTGTAAAGCATTTTGTGCTCAAACTTCCATATTTAACAAACCGCGCTTAAACGATATATGCTCAAATTCCATCCGCAGTGAGGAGGCGGAAGAATATGATTCCTGCAAGGCAGACGGCGACTCCCGTCAGCGCTGAAAGGGCGGCCAGCTTGTATTTGCGCTTTGTGACAAGCCAGGTGTCTGCGGCGAAAAGGGGGATGAGAAGGGCGGGATGCAGGAAGCAGAGCCCGCAGAGGGAATACGCAACTATGCTCTCGTTCAGCGTGGCGTTCTGGGCGGCGGCGCTCTGTTCCCTGCCGGCTTCGGGCTTCAGCCGGCCGCGTTCAAGGTCTTCAAGAAAATTTTTCAGGTTCATGCGCCTGCCGTCTTCAAGCTCCACGATGTGGAAATCCCCGAACTTTCCGAAGCGCATTTGCCTCCTGATTTCGTCAATGTCGAAGAGGCCGAGGCTCCGCCCTTTCCAGATGATTTTGAATTTACTTTGCATCTTTCAGGCTGAGTTTTTTTGACTCTTCGATGAGGCTTTGGCGCGAGACCTTTTCCAAAAGCAGCGGCGTCCAAAGCGCGGGCTTGGCGGTCTCCTTGCCGTCCTTGTACAGGACTTTGAACGCGCCGTCGTCCTTTGCTATTCCCCAGAGTTTGCCCGTCACCCCGTCGTCAAAGGACGGCCTGCCGCTTTCGTCGACGAAGCCCACTATCTTCATCGGGTTTTTTGCGAGCCCGGCGGCCACGAACTTGTTGGCGGAGGCTTCGGCAAGGAAGTCCGGCTCCGGCGTTTTGTAAAGCTCGTCCTCAATGAGGCGCGCTTTTGACTGCGTTTCAAACATCCACGAGTAGACGCTCAGCTCCTTTGCGTAGCCCTCGATTTTCTTCATGCGCGCGCGCGCCGAGGGCGAGAAGGCCAGGCCGCTTTTTTCCGGCTCCTTCGCCATGAACTGTAGCATGAGGCTTTCCACGTAGAGCCTGAATACGGAATTCACATTGCTTGCGTATATCAGGGAAAGGTTTTCTATGGCGGGCTTGAGCGCGCTTTCCGCCTCTATCTTCTGCGCGAGCTTCGTTTCGTCGGGCAGGGTTTCGTTTGTGAGCAGGTCCCCTTTGGGGAGCTTGCCGTCCACCATTATGAGCCTGTAGACGGCCTGCTTTGTCTTCCCGCCCAGGGTTATTTCATCGGCCTTCTGTATGACTTCGGAGCCCGTGCTCCATTTTGACTTCGCCTCCTCAACCTTGCCGAGCGTGTAGACGGGCTTGCCCGCCTTCAGGTAGCGCCAGACGTCCTTGAGGAAGGGGGCCGCGACGATGTCGGCACTGCGCAAAAACTGGTCTATTTCGGCGGCCTTTGCTGCCTCCTCGGGAGTGCATATTCCCTCGAAGTTTGCGGTCTTGAGAAGCTTTCCCCTTGAAATCATTGCGTTTATGCCGGCCGCCATTTCCGATTTTATCAGGTTGCTTTGTCCGAGCGACGAAAGCTTTGAGAGGTAGTCGTCCACTCCCGTGGAGCGCAGCAGGGCGAACTTCTGCGCGTCGTAGTCTTTCTGCTTTGAGCTTGCGTCCGTGAAGGCGGCGGAGAGTGCCGCATATTTTTCCACGTCGAAGGAATTGAGCTTGAAAAGCGCGCTCGTATCCTCCACAAGCGGCTTGAGCTCGGCGAGCCTGCCTTCCAGCTGTTTGGCGATTTGCGCGTGGTTTTGCGGCATGCCCTCCAGCGCTTTGATGAGAGACTCGCATTCCTTGAAGCCGGCGTCGACCTCGGTTTTTATCCGCCTTTTCCTGTCGTCTATTTTTACGAGGAAGAGGCGCTTAAGCTCGTTTATTTCGGACTTCATGCCAGTGTCGAACTTCTTCTCAAGCTCTTCGGCGGCGGCCTGCGTTTCGTCAAGCTTGTCGAACGCGCCCTGCCACCTTGCGGAGCCCGTGGAGTTGAAGTCGAATTTCGAGAGGGCGTCCATGTCACTGCGGATTTTTTCAAGCGTGTCCGAGGCGTCCAGCATCTGCCTCTTGCGTTCGGAAATCTTGAGGCTCATGGCGTCGCTCGCGCTTATTGCGGCGGAGAATTCGTCTTCAAAATCCGCGAGCGCCTTTTGGGCCGCGTCGATTTTTTTCACGGCGAGCGCCGCTTCAAAGTGCATCTGCGCGGAGGCCGATTTTGCGCGGCGCATCTGCCCGAACGCGAGCGCTCCGAACGCGCCCGCCGCCACGGCCAGTATGGCCAGGCACATTGCGGCGGCGGCCAGCCTGCGCCTGAAAATCCGCGCGCCTATCTGTGAAATTTTCCTTTCGAGACGCTTTTTGATGTCGGCGTCCAGAGTTCCTCCGGCCTGCTTCTGCAGGCGCCTGAGGTGGGCGAGGAAGGTCTTTGGAGAGGGGAACTTTGTGGGGTTCTCAAGCTCTATGATTATCTGGTTGCGCGCCTTGAGGGCGAGCGCCTCGGCGGACTTCCTGTCATGTTCCTCGGCGGCTTCGGCTGTGATTTTGTCGACCATATCGCAGTCGGCCTGGTCCGCCGTCAGGCCGTTGGAAGACCTCAGTATCTGGAATTCCGAAGCCATGGCGAGGATTTCGTCGCAGCCGAATTCCGCGCGCCTGTCGCGCAGGGCGGAGATGATTTCGCGCGCCCTCTCGCTTGCGGCCCGCCTTTCAAGCTCCTTGAAGCGCTCCTGCGCGCCCTCCCAGGTTTTGTTTTCTCCAATGTAGGTCTGGTCAAAATCCCTGAGCGTGCGGCAGAGGGAGAGCGTCTCGGCGTCATCCCCGCGCGCCATCGCCTCTTTGAGTTCGTCGATTTTCATCAGCGCGAACTTCTTTGAAAGCTTGTCGCGCTCATTGCGCGCCTGCGCGTCATTGGCGTTGATTTTTGAAATGGTCGTGATTATCGAAAGCGCCTCGCCCATGTTGCGCAGGCGCATTGCGCGGCGGAAATCCCTGTAAAGCGGGTGCGTCTGCGTGATGTGCTTTGAGTAGATGCCGTTGACAAGCTCTATCTGGTACTCGTCAAACTCCGCGGGTACGGGGAAGCTTTCGGAGTTGCAGAAATCCATCCAGGCCTTTGAGCCGTTGAAGGAGAGGGCGTTGATGGTGTCCAGCAGCTGGGGCTGAGTTTCCGCAATCTGCAGCGCGGCGTAGTCCCTCCCCGCCCTTATGAGCGCGGCGCAGGTTTCCAGCTTTGAGGCTGCGGCCTCGCACATGCCCTTGTATTCGGCCGCGAGCGAGCGCTTCTGAAGCTGGGAAATGTCCGACTTCCCCGAAAGCACGGACTGTATTCTTAAAACTACTATTTGAGGTGTCATAAATCTGATATTTTGGAATTCAAAATTTCCCAGCGCTCAAGGCGCTGCTGTTTGCGCGGCAGGCCTTCGGTTTTGAGGGCTGCGGCTATCTTGGCGCTGAGCTCCTCCGCCGCGGATTTGTCTTCCGGGCGTTTTTTAAGGATGAGGCTTTCAAGTTTCAGGCACATTGAGTCTATCTTCTCGCCTATATCGCCGAGTATTCTGCGCTCCGCGCTAGGGTCCAAGGCCGCAAAGCGGGAGGCGCGCCAGAGCTTGAGGGCCTCGTCAAACTTCTCCTCGTCCAGCAGCGTCCTGACTTCGTCTTTGACCTGCGAGAAGGTCATCTTTGACAGCGCCTCGTCCTGCCCATCGGTCTGCGGCGCGCTCTGCTCGGCAGGGCTCGGCTGCTGTATTTCTGGCAGGGATTCAAGCTTTGAGGGTGCGGCGGAGGGCTTTTCTGGGGTGGAATATGACGGCTTTCCGCTTTTGCCCATGAGGAAAAGCGCAGCCAAAAGAGCGATTATAAGGGCCGCAGCCCCCGCGAATATGGCCGGAATCTTCCATTGCGCTTGCTTGGGCTTGGTGTCCACCACCGTGAAAACCGTTCTGGAATTTATGGGGCCCGACACCTGCAGGTTGTTCTTCTCCCTGTTCGTCAGAACCGCGTCCGTGGCGTATTTTGCCGCGCGCGTGTCAGGAGCGGGCGGTGCGGTGCGCGTTGTCAGGTTTATGGAGCCTTCCGGTGTCGAGGCGGCGCCCATGAGCGTTTTCCACCTGTACGCGCCTCCCGCCTGCGCGCCTGAAAAATACGTCGTAAAGGCGCAGCTCCAGCGTTTGCGCACGTCCAGAATGAGCTCAAGGCTTTCCGCGAAAAGTTTGAGCAGCAGCCTTTCATCCCCCGGGTTGGCAACCAGAAAGCTCTCCTCGCCATCCGTGAGCAGCGCGGCCTTGGCGGGGCTTCCGAAAGTTTCCTTCCACGTCTTTGCGGGAAGCTTGTTGGGGATTTTCTCTATCTTCGATATGTCTATTTCGCTTTCGGTATAGTGCGGCGCTTCGTCCCACGAGCTCCTCCATCCGTTCCAGTTCAGGAGGATTTCCGCGGGGTTGGGGCCGTTCGGCGTGATTTCGCCCTCGCAGACCACAAGGTGGTGGGCGAGGAAGTTGCTCCTGTTGGTGTAGTCCGCGCCGCTGTCGCAAGAGCGCGTGAGGATGTAGTATGTCTTTCCCAGAAAAACGAGGGAGCCGGACGAATACGCCACGGGCTTGGGGTCGGAATTAAAGTGCTCGTAAATTCCAAACTTTTCCACGAGGCCGGCGAGCTTCTCGGGCATCTGGGCGCTGCGCATGACTGTGCAGAAGCCCGTGCGCCCCACCGTAAGCCCCTCGGGGGAGCTCGTGTATATAAGCTGGGTTGCCATTTACTTTGATGTGGGGATGATGTCCGTCACCTGCGAGAGCGCCCAGAGGGTAGGGATTTCGACAAACAAAGGGTCAAGCATGCTGGGCACGGGGGCGATTTTGCCCGCATAAGGCCCGCTCTCAAGCTTGACGGGAGAGTGCCCCAGGGCGCTGAGCGCGAAGAAGCGCACGTTAGACGATATAGACTGCGCGCTGGCGACTATCGCCGGGTCTATCTCCATAAGGAATTCCCTGAGCGCGTCGCTGTTTTTGTCTATCTTTGAAAGGTTGAGCTTTCCGTTCTCCACGGGGCTTTCAAGCCGGACGGGCATGAGCCCCTTCCAGATGTCGTACTTGCCCACTATCACCGCCAGCGGCGTCTTGATTTTTACGGACATGTTTATGGAGAGTATCCTCTTTATCCTGATTTCCATTTCAGAGAGTATGGTGTCCTGCTGGTCGAGCCTGCCGCCTATGGTCAGCTGCGGGTCGGGGTGGTTTACAAGGCGTTTTTTGAAATTCCTGTTGCTGGCGGGGTCGAACAGGAAGAATATGGCGGCGGAGCTCGCCACGTGCATGGCGCCTGGAGACTCCTCCAAGTCAAGCCCGGGCTCAAAGTGTTCGCCCGCGTTGTCGTAAAAGATTATCGATGTCTCCTTCACGTCCTTGTTTTCCGAACTCAGGGCGTAGGTCATGGGCTTGGGCAGCGCCACCATCTTGCCGAAGCGCGGGTAGCGCTCGTACATCGCGCCCTCAAGCGCGGTTTTGGCGAGGATGGCGTCTTCGGGCTTTTCGGCGGAAAAGAGCTTGTTGCGCATCTGGGTGAGCAGGATGTTCCCCGTCGGGTCAAGGTCTTTGAGCGTGACGCCGAAATTACGGTAGAGCGAATTCTGCATCTCGCGTATGAGCACGCTGAGGTAGTAAGACTTCCCCGAACTCGGCGCGCCGACTATCGAAAATATCCTGTTTTCCAAATCAAAAAATCCGGACGGAAGCTTCTTGCGGCAGTGCGGGCAGGCGATGTCTGGCGCGGGCATTCCGGCGGGGTCGAGCGCGATGCCGTCGGGCGTGAATTCCGTGGGGAGGAAGCGCAGCATTTCGTTGGGCCCCAAAACGGGGTCTCCGCGCAGGGATTCGTGCGTGGCTATGTTCATCGCGTCTCCGACGTCGAACTTGAGCCAGCAGAGGGGGCAGGTGACGGGGGCCACGGTGTCGGGCAGTATCATTGAGGAAAGCTCCTGTGAAAACACGGGCGCCGCCGAATGCGCGGAGCCGCTTTCTGCCTGCGCCGGGGCCGCAGAGGAAAGCTGCGGGTTGAAAACGTGGTTGAAGAAGAAGCCCATGTCAAAGCCCTTGGGGCATATCGCTATGCCGTCGCCCGTGATGGCGCGCTTCTGGATGGAGAACTTTATTTTGTCAAACGGGATTTCGTCCTCCACGCGGCCCGTCTGCGCGTAGAACACAAGCCAGCGCGACATGTCGGCGTTCTTCGCCTTTTCAAGCGCCTCGGGCGTGAAGAGCAGGTAGAAGAGCCTGTCATTGTACTGGAAGGTGCACATGCCGCCCGCCGTCACGTCCGCGGAAAGGGGCGCGGAATTGATGAGCACTCCGCCTGCGTTCACCGGCCTTATGCGCACTTCTCCTTCGCCGGCGTCGTGAATTTCAAAAAGGGAGGGCGCGCCTTCCAGCTTCAGCTGGCAGTCCGTATCTCCCCCCGCTTTAATCGTGTTTCCGTTAGCCGCTGTAATCGAGGAATCTTTGCAGTCAAAGAGCCACGCCTTCAAACCTGTTTTCTTTCTGAATAATCCGAGCATTTCAATTAGATAAATTTCAATCCAAGATAACAAAAATCTTGTCTCCTTCAACAAAAAACAAAGAATTTTGAAACAAAGGACAAAGTACGGAGTCTAAGTTGTAAGAGAGGCTTTATGGCTAAAAACCTCGAAAATAGCTCAAACACGGATTCCGCCCTGATAAGGTTGCAGGCTGGAGATGACGTCGCGTTCGGAGAGCTTGTCAGCGACAACTGGGACAGGATTTTCAACAGGGCCAACAGCCTGCTGAACAATTATCAGGATGCCGAGGAAGTCGCGCAGGACACCTTCATGAGGGCGCGCAAAAATATCAAAACCTTCAGGGGGGAATGCTCCCTTAGCACATGGCTTTACCACATAGCAACAAACCTCTCCAGAAACAAGCACTGGTACTGGTGGCGAAGAAAGCGTTTCCAGAGCATCTCGCTTGACGCGTCGGTTTCGGAGGGTTCCACCATGCTGATTGCCGACACCATAGAATGCTCCTCTCCCAATCCGCGCGAACAGGCGCTAAGCGGGGAGTTTGAGGAGATGCTGCCCGTAGCCGTGGCGAAGATGCCGGAAAAATACGCGGAGGTCTTCCGCCTTCGCTCAACGGAATATTTAAGTTACGAACAGATTGCCGATAGGATGGATCTGACCGTAGGGACGGTCAAAAGCAGGCTTTCCAGGGCGCGGGAATTTCTGCGCGCGGAACTTTCCTGCAGGGAATAACCATATTGAAGGACATGAAGGTTTCCAACGAAAGATTTAAAGAACTGCTCAGTCTGTATTTTGACGGTGAGGAAAGGCCCGATGAATTTTTCATCTTCGCCTCATGCATAAAGAGCAGCCACATATTTGCCAGGATGTATCTTGACTATCTCAAGATACATATAGCGACATGCAACATGTACGCGCGCCCCGTCAAACTGCGCGAAACGCGCCTGCTCGTCTCCCTCTCCGTAAAATCCATACGCAAATCGCAGCGCAAAAAGCTCGGCGTGAAAGGCCATATCAAGAGGTGGTCCGCTCTTGCCGCCTCCTGCGCCGTCTGCGCCTCCCTTCTCGGCTTTGCCCTCGCCGGCCCCGAGGAGCTTCCCCCCCAGGAGCCCGTCAAGCCTTCCGATTTTTCCTCCCTCATCCTCAAGGACGCCAAGTTCAGCCCCAAACTTAATTCGTTTGGGAATGGGGATTTTTGCGGGCTGATAACCTTCGATGAGCCTTAGGCGAATGCTTTAGGCGAGCGCTTTGGGCGCCTAGCGGCGTTGCTTCAAAAAATCGCGACCCTCACGTACATCTAGTACGCTACGGCCCGCGATTTTTTTTTGCGCCTTGCTATGCATCCCAAATCACTGCGCCAAAACCTTAATCGCCATTTTTTCAAAAATTCCAAAGTTGAGTTTAAAAGTTCTTTCCTTTCTCTTCTCTGCTTTTTATTCCGAAAATCGTTGCGGGGGGTGCGGGATATTGTTTAGGAAGGTTTCAGAACAATATTTATGAAACTGAAATTCTTTCTTTACTGCGCCGTGGTGGCGCTATCAATAATACTCTCAAGCGCCGCGCATTCCGAGGTGAAGGAATTCGACGGCTGCAAGATGTCGCTGCTGGCGGAGGAGCCGGGTCGGCTGCGCAAGGCTGGAGAGGAAACCCAATTCAAGCTTTCCATTACCAAAGACGGGCAAAACCTTGAAGGCGTCAAGGCCAGGTACACGCTCTCTAAAGACGGCGTTGAACCGCGCACGAAGGGCGAATTCTCGTTCGACGGAGCGGAAGCTTCCATCAAGGGCTCAATTTCCGAGCCCGGCTTTTTAAGGTGTTTTGCCGATGTCGAATTTCCGAACGGAAAAAAGACCACGCTCTGCGCGGGTGCTGCTTATGAGCCTTACTCCATAAAGCCCAGCATGCCGATGCCCGATGATTTTGACGCGTACTGGGCGAAGCAGAAGGAGATGCTCAAAGGCATTCCGATGAACCTTAAAATCACCCCGCTTGAGGACAAAAACGATGGCACTGAAAGTTTCGACATCGAAGCCGACACTTTCGGCGGAAAGCTCTGCGCGTATCTCAGCAGGCCCAAGGGCGCGGCCAAAAAGAGCTGCCCCGCGCTCATCACCTTCCACGGTGCGGGCGTGAGCAATTCCAACCTCGCGCGTACCAAGGAATTCGCCAAAAAGGGTTTCATCGCGCTGGACTACAACGCAAACGGCGTGCCCAACGGCAAAGAACCCGCATTCTACAAAGAACTTTTCGCGGGAGAGTTGAAAGGCTACTACAAAAACGGAACGGGTGACAGGGACACGATGTTCATGCGCGTGCTCTTTTTGCGCGTCTGCCGCGCGCTTGACATCCTGACTTCGCAGCCGGAGTGGGACGGCAAGACCCTCGCGGCCTTCGGCGGCAGCCAGGGCGGGGGCCAGGCCATAGCGGCCGCTGGGTTGGACTCTCGCGTCACGTTTTTCATGGCGCTCATCCCCGCAATTTGCGACCACACGGGCGCGCTAATCGGCCGCACAAACGGCTGGCCGCGCTATGACCTTCCCGCGGATGGCGGCAAATATTCTGAAAAAGATTTG
>JAVBSZ010000226.1:0-3661 GCA_031556415.1 Opitutales bacterium
GCCGGGGAGGCCGTGGATGCCGCGGGTGCCATGAGCCAGGCCACCTGGACAACCCAGAAGGCAATGGACAAGAACCCGTCGGCCTATAAGGCGTTCGCCACAGCCCAAGGGAAGATCAGCGCTTGGGCATCAGATCCCCAAAACTCCAAGGCGCTGCTCGCCATAAAATTCGCGCAGAGCGCGGACGGTAAAATTTCCAAAGGAGACTGACTGCTCACGCAGATAACGGGCGCAGCGGCGCTGAAAAACTGTCACCATTGGCGCGCGCTTTTTTCGGCCATAGGTGTTGGCGCCGGAACTATGATGGCGGACAACCCGTCCCTCACAATCAGGCTTGACGGCGGAGAAGAGCGTTGCGCGCAAAGGCTCGTATTCAGCCCATCGCTGTCCATTTTTGAAAGCGCCGCGAAGTGCAAAATATTTTCGGACTCGTTCAAAGAGAAGAGCCGTGTTGTCTGCTGCGCGGATGCCGGCGTGAACCGAATTTCCAGGCTTGAAAATGCGGGGGTGAGTCTGCTCGTGCTCAACGCGAAAACCGGCGCGGATGCGGAATTTTGGGACGAGCTCAAAACGCGCCTTTACGGGGAGGAGCGCATATCGTCTTTGTATGTCGAGGGCGGCGCGCGCGTGCTTTCCTCAATTCTACGGGCCAAGGCAGCGGACTACGCCTTCGTCTATGAGAGCCCTGAAAAACTGGGCTCGGGCCTCGGCGCGTCAGATGCGGATTTGAAAAATTCATGGAAAATTTCCGACGCTGAAATTGAAAAATTGGGCGCGGACACTCTCAAACGCGGCAAAATAGTTTATCTGTAATCATGGAAACCGACGACGTTAAAAGGTATTTTGAGATAGGCGAGGTTGTCGACGAATACGCGCGCGCCGTCGTGAACGTCGGCCTATGGGAGTCTGAAAAAATACTCTTTGAGAAATACTTCAGGCGCGGCGGAAAGCTCCTTGAGCTGGGCTGCGGCGCGGGCAGAATCGCCCACGGGCTTTACGCGCGCGGCTTTGAGGACATCCTCGCATTCGACATCTCCTCCGCCATGATAGCGCAGGCGCGCCTGCTCTCCGAATGCCTCAAAGACAAGGTCCGTTACGAGGTATTGGACGCCACAAAAATGGCTTTCCCTGATGAGAGCTTTGACGGCGCGGTATTCGGCTTCAACGGCCTCATGCAGATTCCAAAAACCGAGAACAGGCGCAGGGTTCTTGGCGATGTTTTCAATCTGCTAAAACGCGGAAAATATTTCATCTTCACCACGCACGACAGGGCCTCCCCCAGGAACGAAAAATTCTGGAAGGAGCAGGAGCGCCTTTGGGATGCCGGAAAACAGGAGAAGCACCTCGACGAGCTGGGAGACAATTACTACTCTGCGGAGTACGGGAAGATTTTCATACACTCGCCCCTCAAGGCGGAAATAGAGGCGGATTTGGAGAGCGCGGGCTTTGAACTTGCCCAATGCGCCTTCAGAAGCGAAATTGCGGCGGAGCCCGCGCCCGTGCGCGAATTTTCCGACGAGTGCATATTTTGGGTTGCAAGAAAGCCCTGAAAAATGTTTGATTTTTCCCTGTTTCGGGCGTCTTTTGCGGTTTGCCGCGCCCGCCCGATTTGCCTGAAAAAGCGGGTTTCAAAACCGTAAAAAACCAACTCCCATGAAAAAATTTATGTGTCTTTCGATAATGACAGCGTCCGGCTTCGCAATGGCCGCGCAAAACGGCTTGACGGCCGACAGCCTCCTGCTTTCCGAAAAACTCCCCAACGGGTTTTCAGTCTGCGTGTATCCGAACAAGGAGCCGCCCAAGCGCGTGTCCATGCGCCTTGCCGTCAACCGCGGCTCCCTGGTTGAGCGCGCCGACGAGCAGGGGCTTGCGCACTTCATTGAACACATGGCCTTCAAGGGCACGAAGAATTTTCCGGCGGGGGACATGATTGAATACTTCCAGCGCCTGGGCATGGCCTTCGGCGCCGACACCAACGCGCACACGGGCTTTGAGGAGACCGTATATAAAATAGACATGCCCGACGTTTCCGAGAAGTCTTTGAACGACGGCATGCGCCTGCTTGCCGACTACGCGCGCGGCGTCCTCTTTGACGCCAATGCGATAGAGGGCGAGCGCGGCGTTATCCTCGCCGAAAAAACCGCTCGCGACACTCCGGAGTACCGCCAGTTTGTGGCATATTGGGAATTGATTTTTAAGGGCACGCCCTACGCCAATAGGCTGCCCATAGGCGATGAGGGCGTCATAAAATCCGCCCCCCGCGAAAAGTTTTTGGATTTCTACGCGGCTTCATACAGGCCGGAAAACATGATGCTCTGCATCGTGGGGGATGTCGACGTCAAGGAGATGGCGAAGAAGGCCGCGGAGGTTTTCGGAAAGCTTGGGGCCGACCAAAAGACGCCCGCGCGCGCCGAGGCAGAAGTCAAAAAAATCGAGGACAAAAAATTTGAGCCGGCCCTCAGGGAAATAGCTGAAAATTTTGAAGGCGGCACTTACATAGACGCCGAGCTTAAAAATGCGACTGCGGAGATATTCGTCTGCGCAAGCCCGAAATTCTCGGAAGACTGCCGCGCGGAACGCATTGAGAGCGTCAAGCTCTCCGCCGTGGCCTATGCGCTCACGCGCAGGCTTGAAAAAATCTCATCCCAAAAGGACGCAAAAATCACCAAGGGCGAGGCGGGCTTTCAGGACATCTATTCGCGCCTTGACGCGGCCTTCATCAGCGTGGACGCGCCTTCGGGGAAATCCGCAGACGCGCTGGCGGTGGCTGCCACGGAGCTTGAGCGCGCGCTTAAATACGGCTTTGAAGCGTCTGAAATAGCGCAGGCAAAGGGAAAGATCATAAACGCCGCGGAGGCCGCACTTGCGGCGAAATCCGCGCGCCAGACGCCCGCCCTCGCCAACAGGCTGGCCGCGTCGTTCACCTCCAAAAAAGTTTTCCTAAGCCCCGAGGAACTTTTGGAGATAGCCAAAGAGGCTCTTGAAAATTTTGACACCTCCGCCGCGCACGCGCTGCTTAAGGAGAGGTTTTCAAAGGGCCGCCCGGGCTATTTCATTTCCGACGCCAAGCCCCTCAAATACAAGCCGCAGGAGCTTGTGCTTGCGGCCGCTGCCGCAAATATTTCCGCGCCCGAAAAAGCGGCGGAGGAAAAATTCGCGTACGACGAAATTTCCGGAGAGGGGAAGATTGCGGAAGATTCCTCCGTTGCGGAGCTCGGCATAAGGCGCATAGTGTTTGAAAACGGCGCTCGTCTTAACCTGAAGAAAACGGATTTTGCGGCGGACAACATCATGGTCTGCCTCGACATAGGCGGCGGAAAGCTGGACGTGCCCGAGGGCAAAATGCGCCTCGCCATGCTTGCGGATTGCGCCTTCATAGCGTCGGGCACGGGCAAACATTCCTTCGACGAGCTTGAATCGCTCTTCGCGGACAAGACCGTGTCCGCAGGCTTTGAGGTTTCGGAGGCGTCTTTCAAACTCACTGGCATCACCACCAAAAAGGATTTTGAGACGCAGCTGAAAATCCTGCGCGCGCACCTTGCAGACCCGGGCTTCAGGGCCGACGCGCTTTCCAAGGCGCAGAAGGAAATCGACGAATTTTACAACATGCTTGAGACAAACCCGGAGGTCGTGCTCCAGGCCAAGGCGTCGCAGTGGTTGC
>JAVBSZ010000144.1:0-12453 GCA_031556415.1 Opitutales bacterium
AAAGACGCGTAGCGGAAGCCGTCCGCCTATCAGCGTTTTTTCAAGGCTTTTTGAATAGGCCGCCGCGCGCGTTTTTGAAATTTTCCAGATGAGAAACTTGCGCAGGATGAAATTCATCCTCCCGCCGAAGACGAACCTGTCCCCCAGAAATTCGCGCAGGAAGCCGCGCGCGGATTCCGCAGACGCGTCTTTAGGAGCGCCCAGCGTGATGAAAATTGGCGTGATGCTATTGTTCAATTTGCAAGATATTACATTTTCTGCGGCGGATAAAAATTCTCCCAAATTCTTTCGGCGCGTCAAAATGCGGTTCACTCGCCGACGATTTTATCAGCGCGCGCGATGGCGTTCTCTATGCAGCTGCTCACGCCCACTCCGCCCCTGTACGCGCCCAAGAGCGTGACGGTGGGAAAGTCCATTTCAATCTGGTCCATGGTTTCAAGCATCTGGGCATAGCCGACGTTGTACTGCGGTATGCTCTTCTTCCACGTGTACATCTTTTTGAACACTGGCTCCCCGCGCACGCCGAGCAGACGGCGCAAATCGGCCATCACAAGCGGCAGCACTTCGTCTTCGGAAAGTTTCGCAAGCTCCGGAGAGCGCATGCCGCCCACGTAGTTTGTGAGGGTCACGCAGCCCGCAGGCGCGCGGTTTTCAAAGAGGCTGGAGAGGAAGAGAGAGCCTATTATGGAGCACTTTTCCTTTTCCGGAATTAGCGCGCCGAAGCCGTCAAGCGGGTGCTCCACGTCCTCGCGTTTAAAGCCTAGCGTGAGGGTTGTCATGGGAGAGCCTTCAATTTTATCCAGCGGCTCAAGCGCCGCGGCGAGGGTGCCGCAGAGCGGAAGCTTCTTCAAACTCCAAGACGGCACGGCGAGCACGAGATGGTCAAACGCCTCGTATCCGTCCTCCTGCGGACTGCTCCAGGCTGCCTTCCAGACGCCCTCGTAGTCTATCTGCGAAATCTGCGCGTTCAGAACAAGGCTGTCCCCCAAAAGCTCCGCGAGCTTCTCGGGAAGCGTACTCATTCCGTTTTTGAAGGAGACCATCATGGGCTTGAAGAGGTTGCCGGCGGCCGCCTTCTCCTTGCGCGACTTCATCGCGCCCCAGAATATCGACCCGTATTTCTGCTCAAAATTCCAGAACGCGGGGAAGCAGTGGCGTATTGAAAGCCTGTCCGTATTGCCCGCGTATATGCCGGAGAAGAAGGGGTTCATCATGTAGTCCAACGCCTCCTTGCCCATGCGCGCCTTCACAAATTCGGACACGCTGGGGTCTGCGTCCGCGGAGAACTTGCCCATCAAAGGCTCCATCATAAGGCGAAGTTTGCCGAAGGGGCTTAAGAGACGCGTCTTGAGCATCGTCATCGGGCTCATCGGCACTTCCTGGAGTTTGCCGTGGCGCACGAAGAAACGCTTTTTAGACTGCGGCCTGACGTTGGCCACCTCGTCCTTAAGGCCTATCTCATTAAAAAAATCGAGGGTCTTTTGCGACTGCACCATTATGGAGTTTGAACCGCTCTCCGCCTTGAAGCCGTCCTGCGTGAAGGTGTTTATCACGCCGCCGGCGTACGCGCGCGCGTCCAGAATTTTTACCTCAAAACCCCTCTGTTTGAGCCTGTAGGCCGCCGCCAGGCCGCTAACGCCCGCGCCTATCACCAATACCCTATTTTTTTGCATACACTCCACATATATTGCGCGCCGCGCGGATTTTGCAAGCCGATTATGCTGCGCCAGCCCTCAAACCGCGTTCCGAAGGCGCGCGTGCGGAAAAACAGCCTTCCCAACAAAGACAAGCGCTAAATATCCAAAAAAAGCTTGCAATCCGGCTTGCGCGGATTTTCATTTCAGGTTCTTAAAAATTTACGTCCCTGACTTTAACTCACAAAAAATAGGATCAATAAAATGGCAATCAAAGTAGGCATCAACGGCTTCGGCCGCATCGGTCGCATGGTTTTCCGCGCGGCGGTGAAGAACTTCGGAAAAGACATCCAGATCGTCGGCATTAACGACCTTCTCGAACCCGAGTACCTCGCGTACATGCTCAAGTACGACTCGGTCCATGGCCGTTTTGACGGAGACGTCAAGGTTGAAGACGGCTGCCTGGTCGTCAACGGCAACAAAATCCGCCTGACCGCGGAAAGGGACCCGGCGAACCTCAAGTGGAACGAAGTAGGCGCGGACGTCGTTGTCGAATCCACGGGCTTCTTCCTTGATGACGCCTCCGCAAGGAAGCACATCACCGCTGGCGCAAAGAAAGTCATCATGTCGGCCCCTTCCAAGGACGCCACACCGATGTTCGTTTACGGCGTCAACTGCAAGAGCTATGCCGGCCAGGACATCATTTCCAACGCCTCCTGCACGACGAACTGCCTGGCGCCTCTCGCCAAGGTCATCAATGACAAGTTCGGCATCAAGCGTGGCCTTATGACCACCGTCCACGCGGCGACCGCAACGCAGAAGACCGTTGACGGCCCGTCGGCTAAAGACTGGCGCGGCGGCAGGGGCATTCTGGAAAACATCATCCCCTCCTCCACGGGCGCGGCGAAGGCTGTCGGCAAGGTTCTTCCGGAACTCAACGGCAAGCTCACGGGCATGGCGTTCCGCATCCCCTCTTCCGACGTTTCGGTTGTAGACCTCACGGTTGAACTCAACAAGGAATGCTCGTACGAAGAAATCTGCGCGGCCATGAAGGCGGCGAGCGAAGGCGAACTCAAGGGCGTTCTCGGCTACACCGAAGACGACGTCGTTTCCACGGACTTCCGCGGCTGCGCGCTGACTTCGATATTCGACGCTAAAGCCGGCATCCAGCTGGACAAGACCTTCGTCAAGCTCGTATCCTGGTACGACAACGAATGGGGCTACTCCAACAAGGTCTGCGAGATGGCCCGCGTTGTTGCCAAATAGTTTTGCGATAAAGTATAAAAATTTAGGCGGCTCCGTTCGGGGCCGCCTTTTTTTTGCGCAAACTTGCATTGCGCACACGGAGGGCTTCTGCTACGAAGTCCGGCATGAACATCAGAACCGCCTGCGCGACGCTTTTATTTGCCCTTGCCCCCTTTCTTGCGGGCGCGGCAAATCCGCACACTCTCACCCTTACAGACTGCGGGGCCGACCCGTCCGGCGTTGAAGACTCCTCCCCCGCATTCAAAAGGCTCTTTGCGGCGATGGGCAAGGGTCGGCATGCGGACGTCTTCATTCCGGCGGGGAAATACCGCATCACGGAAAGGGTCGTGTTCGACCAGAAAAATTTTGCGGGATACGACGAAAATTCCGGAATCCATTTCCGCGGCGCGGGCGAGGACGTTACGGAGCTTGTGTGCGACAACGCCGAAGGCGGCTTCTACTTCAACGCCGGCACAAACATGGTTACGGTGACGGTCAGCGGCATGAGCTTTGTGACAAGCCGCAACGGCGAAGGCACGGCGGTGGAATTTGACACCGCCGGGCAAAACCCCGGAGACCATCATTCGCGGATGTTCCAGGCGCGCAACCTTCTCATACGGGGCAAAACCTTCCGCGAGGGATGCTTCAAAAGCGGCGTGGTCGTAAAAAACGCCTGGTACCCGCTGCTCGAAAACGTGAAAATAACCACGGACTACGGCGCCGACGCCCGCGGCAAAATGGCCGACGGCTTCCTTTTTGAAAACTGCTACAGCCCCTACGTTGACAAATGCTACTTCTGGGGCCCCGCAGACTACGGGCTGCGACACATAAGCGCCATAGACGGCGAGGACGGTATAATATCCGGCTGCTATTTCGTCGGCCAGGACGTCGGCGTGAAAGTGCAGCTTTCGGAGAGGACGGACGGCTGGGGAGAGCCGGCCCTGCACGTTTCGGACACGCATATCCACTATAAGAAAAAGGGCCTCGCCATAAAGGGCGTGCGCCAGGGCTTCATATCGCGCAACCTTTTTTACTGCGCAAACGCGGAGGGCAGCAAGTGGTGGAACAAACCGGAAGCCCCCGGCGGCGCAGAGGCCGTCGACGTGGAGCTCGACGCCGCGCACGACTTCATAATATCCAACAACCAGTTCACCGAGCCCGCAACGCCGAAGCGCGTGTGCATAGACATACTCCCCGCCTCGGGAGGCATCCTGATTTCCTCCAACATTTTCAACATGGACGGCACCGCGATACGCAACCGCTCCAAGGCCGCGAGCCGCTGCATAGGCAACGTTTTCACCGGCACGCCGAACTTCACAAAGCCGGCCTCGGGAAAGGGAAAAACCGCGCTCGTGCGCTATGACGACGCCCCCGGCGCGCTTGTAAAAAAAGACTTTGATTAAAGGATTTTTTTCAAAAAATCACCCGCCAAAATGTTGCTTGCAATTTGCGAAAAACAGGGGATTATATTTACCTTTATTTTTTAACGCTTAAAATCAAAAGCATCATGGCCATCAAAACTATCAGCGACGTCGACCTTAAGGGCAAAAACGTGTTTGTCCGCGTCGACTTCAACGTGCCCTTCGACTCCAAGGGCGAAATCAGCGACGACACCCGCATTGTTGCGGCCCTGCCGACGCTCAAGCACCTGATTTCCCAGGGCGCGCGCCTCATCCTGGCAAGCCACCTCGGCCGCCCGAAGAGCAAGGCGGACACCCAGTTTTCACTCGCCCCCGTCGCAAAGGCGCTTTCCGAAAAGCTCGGCAAACCCGTGGTTTTCGTGGACGACTGCATAGGCGAAAAAGTCAGCGGCGTATGCTCCAAGCTCAACGACGGCGACGTCGTGCTGCTTGAAAATTCCCGCTTCTATTCGGAAGAAAAGAAGAACGACCCCGAATTCGCAAAGAAGCTTGCCTCGGACACGCACGCTCAGGCCTATGTGAACGACGCTTTCGGCACCGCGCACCGCGCGCACGCCACCACCGCCGGCATAGCGGCATATCTGCCCATCAGGGTTGCGGGCTTCCTCATGGAAAAGGAGCTCGAATTCCTCGGTTCAAAGACCGAAGCGCCCGTGCGCCCCTTCACCGTCATACTCGGCGGCGCAAAGGTTTCCGACAAAATCACGGTGATTGACTCGCTGCTCGACAAGTGCGACGCCATGCTCATAGGCGGCGCAATGGCCTACACTTTCGGCCTCGCCCTCGGCAAAAAGACGGGCGACAGCCTGGTTGAAGCAGACAAGGTCGACCTCGCCAAAAGCGCGATTGAAAAGGCGAAGGCCAAGGGCGTTAAGCTCCTTCTGCCTTCGGACAACAACTGCACGGACATGCTAGACTTCGCGAACGGCAAAGTCGGCGCGCTCAAGGTTATGAACGAAATCGAAGACGGCTGGCAGGGAGTAGACATCGGCCCCGAAACGCTCGAGGCTTACAAGGCGCAGATTGCGCAGAGCAAGACGATTCTTTGGAACGGCCCGATGGGTGTCTTCGAAATCAAGGAATGCGCAAAGGGCACTTTCGCGATGGCCGAAGCCGTTGCGGACGCCACGCAGAAGAACGGCGCAATCAGCATCATAGGCGGCGGAGACAGCGTCAAGGCCGTCAAAAAGAGCGGCTGCGCGAACAAAGTGACCTTCATCTCAACGGGCGGCGGCGCAAGCTTGGAATTCCTCGAAGGCAAGGAAATGCCCGGGGTCGCCGCGCTCGAAACCAAATAAATTTAACAACTCAAAAAAGGAAAAACCATGGCACGCAGATATTTTATCGCGGGAAACTGGAAAATGAACAAGACCTCCTCGCAGGGCAAAGCCCTCGCAAGGCTGGTAGTTGAAGCCGTCGGCGCGAACGACAAGGTGGACGTGGCAATATGCCCGCCCTTCACCGCGCTTGACGCCGTCAACAGCGTTGTGGAAGGCACGAAGATAAAGCTCGGCGCGCAGAACCTGCACACCGAAGCCTCGGGCGCATACACGGGCGAAGTCGCGGCGGACATGCTGCTCGACTGCGGCTGCACCTACGTCATCGTGGGCCACAGCGAAAGGCGCGAATACTTCAAGGAGTGCGACAAGACCGTGAATAAGAAGGTCGTCGCCGCTATCATAGCGGGCTTGAAGCCCATCCTCTGCGTGGGCGAAACGCTCGAGCAGCGCGAAAAAGGCGTGACGATGGACATCATCAAGACGCAGGTTGTTGAAGCGCTCCAGGGCGTCTGCCCCATCGGCATCAAGAGCGTAGTCATCGCCTACGAACCCGTCTGGGCCATCGGCACGGGCAAGACCGCCACTCCGGAAATGGCGCAGGAAGTGCACGCCGCTATCCGCGCAATACTTGCGGAAAAATACGGCGCGGGCGCCGAGAACATCCAGATACTCTACGGCGGCTCCATGAAGCCCGAAAACGCGGCGGAACTGCTCGCCCAGAAGGACATAGACGGCGGCCTCATCGGAGGCGCGGCGCTCAACGGCGTGAGCTTCACGGCGCTTGTTAATGCCGCAACCAACGCCTGATTTGGCGGGCGCTTTTGGCGCAGGAGTTCGTTACTTCAAAAACCTCGCACAGGTCACGTACTGTTTGTACGCTCCCAGCGCGAGGTTTTTTCGTGCCTGCTCCTGCATCCAAAACCCCTCCGCCAAATCAGACGTTTAAAGCCGCGAAGTAATCTGAAAGATTACGGCGCGCCATGCGCCTCCAAACAAAAAAGCCGAAGCGTAATGCTTCGGCTTTTTTAAGTTTATTTGCGCCATGCAAAGCGGTATCCGGAAAGATCCGGCAGCCGCTTGGCCTAAGGCCTGTGGAAAACGATGAGGTCGTCTTTTGTGAACGTCAGAATTTTCAACCCGAAGGGCTTCATGCAGATTTCCTTCTGCGCGTCAGCGTCCTTCCAGCTCAATTTTGAGGCGTCCAGCTTGAACTTGAAGGTGTTGTCCTTCGCCTGGTCGTTCATCAGGATAACGAATAGCGTCTTGCGGTCCGCGGAAAGCGCGGTGAGGTAGTCCACGTTCGGGTTGTCTATTTCAACAAGGCCCTTGCGCAGTATGAGGTTGGCCTTCGTTCCGTTGATTTCTCCCGCCGCAAAGCCCAGCGAGCGGTGCGGGCCCACCTTCGGCGTGATGAAGCCGCGCGGGAACTTGACTTTGCCGTCGGAGCGCATTTCGGCCTCCGCAACGAGGTAGTCAAATATCCAGCCAACCTGCCACCAGGCGTGGTGCGGAAAGGGGCCGGGCCCGTTGTCAAAGCGCGACCAGTAGTAGGAGGCCACGTGCTGTTGCGGGTTGACAAATTCGTCTCGCCCAAGAGCGCCCGCGCGCGCCATGTCGAGGAAGAGCGAGTCTCCGGTGAGTTCGTACATCTTCACGAACATCGCGTTGTGGCTCAAAAGCAGGATGGGGCCGCTGTGCGGGGCGGAGCCCATGCCGCCGCCATGCTCAAATGAGAGGCCCACCTGGCTCAGCTGCCAGTCTTTCACCGTTTTCATTTCTTTCGTGGCTATGCTCTTTATCTGCCTGTCCTCGCCGCTGGGCATGGGGTGCGTGTAGACTGAAGTGGTGTAGAACTTCGCGGTCTTCACGGCGGCGTCAAGGTACTTCTTGTCTTTGGTTACTTCGTACATTTCAAGGAGCGCGCCGGCAATCTGACCCGTGCCGAAGTCGTTTATGAATCTGACGTCTCCGCAGACGCCGACGAAGGCGCCCTTCTCAACGGAATTTTTCAGAAGCCAGTCCGCGCCCTTTTTGGCGGCGGCGAGGTACTTTTCGTCGCCCAAAAGCTTGTAGGCAACGAGGAAGCCGTAGAAGGTTGCGCGGTAGTCTTTGAGGTCCGGGTAAAGGGGCTTGTGCGTGTGCTTATCATACGCCACTTCCCAGCTGCCGTCGGGCTTCTGCCAGGCCAGCAGGCGCTCGGCGCCCGCGCGCAAGAGCTCCTTAAGCTCCGCATCCTCCGGCGTGAAAAGCAGTATGTTGCCGATGTCAAGAAGCGTGTAGTACACAAGGCCTATGGGCTCGTAAGTGTGGTCCCACTCCTCAGTCCACTGCTTTGAGAGGGTCAGGTAGTACTGGCCGAGGGCCGCGCCGTGGGCGAAACCGGGCTTCTTGTCCTGCTGGGCAACCTTGAAATTGCGCATGAAAGGTATGCGGGTTTCCTTAAGAACGGGGTCGTCCGTTATTGCGGCTAGCATGTACGCCGCGCCGAGGTCCGAATTCTTGATGGCGTCCTTCTTCTCCTTGTCCGCGCCGACGACCCTGCCAAGGTAGCGCTGCGCGCCTATCTTCATGCCATCGCAGTCCACAACGCGCCACATCGACGTTTCATCGTCGGTCAGGTACTTGTGCATGTTGATGACGCGCTCCGTGAGCGACTCGCGCGTGTCCTTGAAGTCCAAAGATTTTTTGAGGTCGTACACATTATAAATGACGTCCTTGTAGACCGCGTACCAGTCCTTCTTCTGCAGCGTGACGAGGATTTCAAAGCTGGAAGCCTCGCCCTTCTTCATGAAGGAGCCGTCCTGCCCGAGCACGGGGTGGTACGCCATAGGCGTGAGGTCCCCCTTTTTGTTCATGTGCGAAAGGCCGACTTTCCAGAGCTTGTCCTGGTTGTTTTTGTCGGTATAGGCAACCCTGTCCTGCCCAGGAGTTGGGATGACCGCGAGCGTCATGCCGTTCCTGTTCTCAATGATGGACGACATCGTGGTGATGGTGTTCTCATTGCAGATGACGGGCCTGTTCGGCAGGCCCTGCCCGTAGGCGTATGCAAGGTGGAAAGTCTTGTTGATTGTTGCACCCTGGTACCAGCCGGGAACTATGCCCCAGGCGAGCTCGCCCTCGGATATCGACGCCATGGTCGGCGTGGGGAGCGAATACCAGCCGTCCTTGGCGGCCTCAAAATTCAAAGTGGCCTTCACACCCTTGGGGCACTTGGCGTCAAGCTCCCAGCGCGCGGAATATTTGCCCAGCGGCGTGGACTTTGTAAACACTAGGGCGTCGCCCTCGCGCGCAACGTCTGACGGGAAGAAGAAAGTGTACTCTCCCGCCTCGTTCATGCGAACGGCGCTCGTGGTGCGCTTGCGCTTCTTTTCGAGGATTTCAAAGGTCTGCCCCAGGAAGTCGTCCTCCATGACGCTCTCCTCCGGAACGTCCTTGCACTCCTTCTCGGAATATATCAAAGAATATTCGCCCGAAAGCTTCCCGTAATTCACGCCTCGCGCCGAGAATTCCGACATCTCCCAGCCATTGTCCGTCTTTTTCCAGACCATGCGCACCTCGCCGGTGTCCATCACGGCCGTTGACGCGTCCAAAGACACGCCGTTCTTTTCAGATTTACCCGCACATGACGCGCACAAAAGCGCGAGCGTCGACAGCGCCGCCATAAATAATTTTCCGTTCATGCACCGGATTAAAAAGCAATGGCGCGGAATGTCAAAGACTTTGTGCCGAAATATCCCCACATACGCGCTCCAAGCGTACCTTGCGACTCACCGCCAAAGGCGGCATCGGAAAAGACATGACAAGCGCTCTCTTTTGGCGGCACGGTTTGGATGAAGAGCAAGGCGCGAAAAGAACTACGGCGGGAGTGTCCATATCGTACATGGCCAGCGGGGCCCTTTTTTAAGCGTATGGATTTATCGCCAAAAGCATTCGCCAAATCAGTCGTCGTCGGAAAGGAGGGGGGCGACGCGGTCTTTGCCCCTCCGCTCCGCGCGTGGAACGACCTTCATCTCGGCCTTCCAGCGCTTTTCGATGAAGGGGTCTTTGACGGCTTTCAAATGGGCGGCGAGTTTGGAGTGGAGGTCTTTCATCACTGCGTCGGTCTCGGGAGACTGTCCGTAGTATATGGGTTTCATCTGGTAGGGGTCGGTTTTATTGTCGTAAAGGATGCCGTAGGGGGAGTCTATGGGCGGGTTGAAGCGTTTGTACCAGTCAACATACTGGGCGATGGCATAGGTGTAGCGGGAATTGCGCAGGCCTTTGAAGTCCCTCGGGGCTTCGGGTGCGCCGTAGAAGTGTATGAAGGCCTCCTCGACGCTGACGGGCCCCTTGCCTTCTATGAGCGGGGCGAAATTTGTTCCTTCAACGCTCTTTGGAATTTCCACACCAAGCATGCCCAGTATGCTCGGGGTCAGGTCCACGCTTGAAAAGATTGCGTCGCTCGCCAGGGGCTGGATGCGGCCTTTTTGGTAGAAGAGCGCGGGCACTCTCACGGCCTCCTCAAACCATATCCCCTTTGTCATGCGGCCCTGGGAGCCGAGCATTTCGCCGTGGTCGCTGGTGATGACGACCATGGTCTTTTCGAGCAGCCCTTCTTTGGCGAGGTAATCTATGAGCTTGCCCGTGTTGACGTCTATTGAAGTTATGGCACCGAAGTAGCCGGCAACCGCGCTTTCTACCGGTTCGCGATTGCGTTCGTCCAACTTGAACTTGACATTGGGGCGCACGAGGAAGTTGATCTCCGGCTTGTACATGCTTTCAAATTCGCGCGGGGCCGCGTAGCCGTAGCCGCCGCCGTGCGGGGGCTTTGATGTGATGAAGTCGTACGGCTTGCGCCTCCCCTCGTAACCTACGCCGCCGCCGGTGTGCGGGGGCCCGAAGCTGATGAAGAGCGCGAAGGGCTTGCCCTTGTTTTGCCCGACCCACTCTATGCCGCGCTGCACCTCGAACTCCGGCTGCCAGCCTTCGCCGTAATCTTTGGCGGGCTCGTCGTTGAGCTTGTAGAGGCGCTTGAAGTGCTTGTGGCCGCCTATGCTGTCCAGAAAGTAGTCTATGCCCGCGATGTTGTCTTTCGGCGCGCCCTCCTCGGCCGAGTACTTGCCGCCCATGTGCCACTTGCCTATGTAGGCGACTTCGTAGCCCGCGGCCTTGAGGCTCTTGAATATGGTGTGCCTGTCGGCGGGCAGGCGCTTGTCGTTATGGTCTTCGCCATGTGTGGGCACGTAAGTTCCCGTGAATATCGTGGCGCGGTTGGGCCCGCATATCGGGGAATTGCAGACGGCCTGCCTGAACCAGACGCCGCCCCTGGCGAGGCGGTCGAAAGTCGGCGTCCAGACGATGTCCTCGCCCGCGATGCCGACGGCCTGGGCGCGCCATTGGTCTGACATCAGAAAGACGAGGTTGGGTTTGTCTTCCGCCGCCAGACGGCAAAAAAACAGGACTGATACGCTCAGCGCAAATACGTATTTCATGATTAAATAAACGCCCCTGCGGATTAAAAGTTTCAGCGCAAAACAGAAGTCAAAATGGAATTTTCCCATTTCCGTCGCAACGTTTTTTTATTTGCGTCATGGCATTTGACTCATAGCCGAAGGCTGCATCGGAAGAAACACGGCGCCTTGCGGATCTTATAAAAAACTCGTATAAAAGGAATACTGGGATTTGAAGCATCATTTTCTATCTCTGTTGCGCTTGTAAATGGCGCGTCGATTTTCGATGCAAACAAGGCGCGAAAAAAGCTCACAGTAGAAGCGTACAGACAGTACATGACTACTGTGAGTTTTTTGATGCAACGCCGCTAGGCACGAAAATCACCCGTCAATTTAGGGGCAACACCGAAGTGGGACTTGTAAGCTTTCGAAAACGCAAACTCGTTCGCGTACCCGGTCTTTGCCGCTATCTGCGCGTTGGTGAAGCCGCCGCGTTCGACGAGTTCGCGCGCGTGGAGCATGCGTTTTTTCAGGAGCAGTTTGGCGATGCCCGTCGAATAGTTTTTTTGGCAGAGGCGGTGCAGCTGCGGCTTTGAAATTTTGAGCTCTGCGGCGACCCAGCCGGCGTCGCGGCGAATCTGCGGGTTTTTCGCAATGCCGCTTAAAATGAGCTCCAGCTTTTCGGAAAGGTTCAGGGGGGCGGAAGCGCCGCCGCCGAGTTCGCGCCGCAGAAATTCCGACATGATGTCCGCATAAGCCTCGAGAAGGCGAAGGGAGCGCGTGGGCGTGTGCACTTCCTCAAGGTAGGAGGTCATGACCGCGTTTATTTTCTGTGAGAATTTTGACCTCTTGAGCTGGGGACTTTCTCCGGAAAAGTCCGACCATATTCCGGTGGTGGAGAGGTGGAACCAGAAAACGCGCCAGTCCTTCAATGCCCTGTATTCGAAGGAGCTTCCGGCGGGCGCGAAGAACACGCTGCCCTTTTTTATCACGCTCTTTTTGCCGCCCATCGAAAGCTGCGCTTCGCCGCCCAGGGTAAAAATCGCCAGATGGAAATCTACGCCGCTGCGCGCAAGGTAAAAGCCTTTGCGGTGTATGCTGACACTCGCCGAAACTATGCCGCGCTCGCCAAGCAGGTCTATGGGGACGGCGGCGGGGGAGCTTATGGCGCCGGGTCTGCCGCGCTTCAAATTCGTCGGCATGGTGGGGTTAGTCAAAAAGTGTTCAACGCAGGTCTCGGGCATGAGCAGCAGCTCCTTGTCCGTCTTCTTGTCCCACAGATACTCTTTGGGCTTTTTTTTCACACCGTTTAAAATGATAGCAGCAGCTGCCAGATGAACATCGTGCCGAGGCCCTCGATGTCGTTCCACACTTTTTTGCAGAGCTCGTCGCTGCCCAGGATTTCCTTGCCAATTTTCCCCTTTTCAATTTCCCAGGGGATTGC
>JAVBSZ010000038.1:0-9562 GCA_031556415.1 Opitutales bacterium
TCAAAAGCGTTAAGCGCGTCAACAAGGAGTATTCGCGCATCGTTTTTGAAGCGCCCATCCCCGCAGAGGCCAAGGTTTTGGACGCCGTAGCCGTCGTGAGGGAGTATCCGGAAATACGGATCACAAACAACATAATCCGCAAAAACCGCGCGCGCGGAATGCTCATCAACTGCCGCGGAAAAACGCTGATTGAAGGCAACGTATTCCACTCCCCGGGCGCCGCCATACTATTTGAGGGAGACGCCTGCTTCTGGTTTGAGCAGGGCGGCGTGAGGGACTGCGTGATAAGGAACAACACCTTTGATAACTGCCTCTTCGGCGTCTGGGGCAACGCGGTGATATCGGTGCGCGCGGGCATATTGGAGGGCTTTGAAAAGAGCCGCTACAACCGCAACATCGTGATTGAAAACAACACCTTCAAGGTTTTTGACGACTACGGCCTGCTCAACCTCTACTGCGTTGACGGCCTTGTGTGGCGCGGCAACAAGGTTGAGCGCACCGGCGCGTACCCTTCGCGCGGCAAGGGCAAGGCTGAAAAATTCACCGTAAAAAATTGCGACAACATAAAGATTGAGGAATAAAACTTATGAGAAAATTTCTGACGATTCTGTTTCTGATTGTCCCTTTGGCGGCCTCCGCGCAGGAGCGGCACGAGCTGGAGAGGAAGATAGCCGTCTCCTCGTACGCGTGGAAAAACCTTACGCTTGAAAAAATGTTTGCGGACCTGAAGACTATAAATGTCCACGAAGTGGGCCTCTTTCAGAACGCGGTTCTGAGCGATGAAGACCCCATAAAGTTCTCGCACAACGCGACGGCGGAGGAGCGCGCGCGCTTCAAAAAACTTTTCGAAAAATACGGGATAAAGATAGTTTCGTACATGCATATCCGCACGCCAAATCCCGACGAAATCAGGAAGGTTTTTGAATTCGCGCGGGAGTTCGGCATACCCGCCCTCTCCGTGGAAGCGCCGCCCGAAAGCCTGAAATATTACGACGAGTTTGCTGGCGAATACGGCGTAAGGGTGGGGCTTTACAACCACTCAATCCATTCAAAAGGCGCGCCCTACACTACGCCCGAAAAAATGCTCGCGGCCATGGAGGGCTTTAAGAACATACAGGCCTTCCCCGACAACGGGCACTTTGCGCGCTCCGGTTTTGACGAGGCCGCCCAGATGAGGAAGCTTGAAGGCCGCATTTTGTGCGTCAGCTTTCAGGACGTGGAAAAAGAAGGGGGCGACTGCGCCGTGTACGGCACGGGAAAGTGCGGCCTTGACTCCCTCCTCGCGGAGCTAGACCGCCAGCGCCTGCGCGGCTACTACCTTGTGATGTTCTCCGCGAAGGACGAACCTCTCAAATACGTCGCGCCCTGCGTTGAATACCTGCGCGCGCGGCCCATTGTGCTTACGCTTAAAAACTAGATTGACGGTGTGGGGATAGCGCATGAACGTAGTGAATCGCGTAAGGGGCAAAGCCCCTTCGATGGGCGGCGCTTCAAGCGCCTTTTGGCTTGCGGGAGCGGTTTGCGCGGCGGGCTTTGGAAATAATTTTAGGATTAAATTCGCCGCGCAAACCTCTCGGCTCTAGCTTTGAATTGCTCATACATTGCTTGGAATGGACGTCCAGTCCTATTCCTTCGCAAATGCAAACCTGACGCTCGAGCCCCGCTAACCCAAAACTGCCCGCCTAAATATGTCTGTTGACATAATTCGGCGGTTCAGAGGCGGATTCCAGTTAAATGCGGCGCTTCGGTGATTTAAACGCAGGCTTTCAGGTATTCCACGAGTTTGGCGAACGCCAAGCCTCGGTGGCTGATTTCGTTTTTGTCGCGCGCGGAAAGCTCGGCGCTGGTGCATCCCCTTTCGGGAACGAAGAAGAGCGGGTCGTACCCGAAGCCGCCCGCGCCCTTTGCGCCGCGGTTTATGACGCCCTCGAATTCGCCGCGAAAAATTTTCCTCTCACCGCCCGGACATATCAGCGCCAGCGCGCAGACGAAGCGCGCGGTGCGCTCGGCGTCTGGCACGCTTTCCAGTTCGCGCAAAAGTTTTTCATTGTTGGAAGAGTCTGCGGAGCTTCCGCCAATTCCCGCGTAGCGCGCGGAATGTATGCCCGGCCTTCCGCCGAGCGCGTCGACGGCTAGTCCGCTGTCGTCGGCCAAAACGTACGAAGCTTCGGGCGCAACTTTTTTTAGCGCGTCCGCCTTGATAAACGCGTTCTCCTCAAACGAGGCTCCGTCCTCCTCGCAATGCGGCATGCCGCCGAGGGCGTCCGCCCCGAGAACTTCGCACTCAAGCTGCGCGCGTGAAAACATTTCCGCGAACTCCGCCGTCTTGTGCGCGTTTCCGGTGGCTATGAATATCCTCACCTGCCGTCCTCTTCGGCGGCTTCCGGCTTGCGCGGTTTGAGCAGCAGGCGCGTCTGCAGCGCGGCGTTGAATTCGGAGAATTCCGCGTTGGATGATGAGAGCGCGCTCTGCACGGAGCCCATCTTGGCGTCAAGGTTGTCTGCCAGCGAAACGAGCACGGCTTCGGGAGTGGCCGCGAGCGTGGCCGCGCCCCATTCAAGCTCCCCCTGGTGGCTCAATATTATGTGCTCGAGCCTCTCCGTGGCGTCGGCGTCAAGTTTGCTCTTGATTGCGGCCTTGCGCACGATGCGGTAGCCGAGGACCACGTGCCCCTGCAAGATGCCCGCGCGCGTCCTGTCGGGTGCGAGGCCCTGTGCGTATTCGAGCACCTTGCCGATGTCGTGCAGTATGGCGCCCGCGACGGCGAGTGGCGCGTCTATGAAAGGGTACAAGGGGCAGAGCGTTTTGACGAGCCGGGCGACCTTCACTGTGTGCTCCAGAAGCCCGTGCACGTACGCGTGGTGCATTTTGATTGCCGCCGTGCTCGTGAAAAAATCCGCGCCGGCGTCTTCGAGCTGCGTGAGCTCTGTGTTTTTGATCTTTTCGTCCGGTATGTAATCTATGTTGGCGGAGAGCTCCTCTTTGAGCTTTTCGGGGTCTTCGGGCGAGACTTCCACGAGGTCCGCAAGCCTGTTTTCAACCTCCTGCGGCGGGAGCTTCCTGAGCGCGTCTATGCGCGGCGAAAATTTGCCGAGGTAGAAGCCCGAGGTTGCGAACACCTCGAATACGTCTCCCGCTGCGGAGTTGAGGATGTCCCCGTAGGAACTTGAGTCTGAAAAAAGCGTGACGCCGAGGCTTCCGGAATTGTCGGAAAAATCCGCAATCATGAAGTCCGCGCCGTTCTTGGCCTTGCGCACCTGGGAGCTTTTGAGAACCGCTATAAACGAGAAGGCGCTTTTGTCCGTCTCCTTGAAATTTTTTGCTTCCGCTATCTTCATTTTTTATTTCTGGTTTTCTATGTACACCGAGGTTGAGGGGAATGCGAAGGAGGCCCCGTGCTTTTCAACTATCCGCATTATTGCGTAGTTCACGCGCTGCTGAGTGAGCGTGTAAGACACGTAGTCTATGTTCGCGGTGTAGTAAAGGATTGAGATATTCATGGCGCTGTCTCCGAAGGAGTCGAACGCGGCCATGTTTGTGGACTCCTGGTCCACGCCGTCGGTTTCGGCGAACATGTCGTTCAAGTCTGAAACTATCGCCTTCATCTGCGCGGCCGTGGTGGAATAGGTGAGGCCTATCTTGATTGAAATTTTGCGGCGAGCCCACATGGACACGTTCACGATGTACTCGTTTGCGAGGTAGGAGTTGGGGAGTATGGAGAGCGTCTGGTCGAGGTTCCTGATGCGTGTGGAGCGCATGCCTATGCCCTCCACCGTGCCGTCGAGCTTCCCGGCAACCTGTATCCTGTCGCCGATTTTGAAGGGAGTGTCCATAATCAGCGATATGGAGCCGAAGAAGTTTGCGATTGTGTCTTTCGACGCGAAGGCGAGCGCCGCGCCGCCTATCCCGAGGGAGACGACCACGTTGCTGACGTTCACGCCCATTTTGTCGAGAAAGACGAGCACCATGACGGTCAGCAGCAGCGCGCGCAGCGTCTTGCGCAGCAGGGGCAGCAGCTCTCGGAAGCCGTACTTGTACTTGAGGGCGTGCTCCGCCTTGAGCGAGACCGCGTCAAACACGCGGATTATAAACCACAGGAAAATGAAGAGCAGCAGCGACGATATCACCGGCTGGAAGAGCCATATCAGCGAGAGCTCGAAGACCGCGGCAAAAAGCGTGGAATAGACTATTATCATGACAAGCAGCGCGGCCACGCACGGCTTTATAGACTTAAAAAGGTTTTCCAGAAAGAAGAGCCTGCGCTTTTTTGAAAGGAAAATCAGAAGCGGAAAGACGCCCTTTATGGCGACGAGGAAGACGAGGCTGTTGAGCGCGAAAAAAGCCGCGCCGCACGCCCATGAAAAATAGGAGAGGCCCAGGAACTTCTCCGTGCCTTCCCGTCCGTAGTCAAAGCCCAGCAGCTTCATGAAGCGCATCATGGAATTGATGTTCCTGTTGGCGACTTCGGAGATGAACTGGTTGTCGAGGTGCACGAACTCGATCTCGGCCTCCTGCTCGGGGTCCGTCTGCGAGATTTCCGCCGCGCTCTTGGGTTGCGTCTCCTCCTCCTGCGCCCACGCCGCGGGTGAAATGAAAATGGAAAAAAGAAGTGCCGTTAAAAAAAACTTTTTCATGCGCGTAATGTTTTGCCCATATAAAAAATCATGCCGCGCCCGTACGCAACAAAAATTCCAAACGCTCTTGCTTGGTTTGAAAATTATTATTCCTTTGGAACGAGCTTCAGTACGACGATTTCCGGCGTGACGAAGAGCCTTGCGGGGACGAGGCTGGTGCCGAGCCCGCTTGTGACGAAGAGCAGCCTGCCGTCCTCCTCGTAGAGGCCCTTGACGAACTTGCGGCTGAAGCCCGACCTTATCCTGTCGCGCACGAACCTTGGCATTTTCACCTGTCCGCCGTGCGTGTGGCCGGAGATGACGAGGCTTGTGTGGAATGTTTCGGGCAGGTCTTCAAAGGCGTCGGGCGCATGGGTGAGGAATATGCAGGAGTCCGTGCTTTTCACCCCTTCAAAGGCCTTGGCCCTGCGGCCGAGTCCCATGTTGAAGTCGTCAATCCCCGCTATGACGAGCTGCTTTCCGTTTATGTCAAGCCGCACGTTTTTGTTGTCGATAACGGTGACGCCAGCCTCGCGGAGGGCCTGTTTGAGGTGATTGCCGCCGCCCTTGATGTCGTGGTTGCCCATCACCGCGTAGACTCCGTATTTCGCCTTCAGCTTTGCAAAGCACTTTGTGATGTTGCTTAAATCCGTGGCCTTCCTGCCCATGCCGACGGAGACGTAGTCTCCCGTAAGGAGGATCAAGTCGGGCTCTTCGGCTTCAATCTTGCCCATGATGCGGTTCATGGAGCCTTCCGCGTAGAACCAGTCGTCATAATGGAAATCTCCCGCGACGACGATTTTTAAATCAGAGAACTCCTTATGCCAGCGAGGGAGTTCCAGAGTCTGGCGGTTGACCACAATCAGAAACGGCTCCACGAGGAACGCCCAGGCGCAGACACCTAGCATCATCAGGAATGCGTATTTGAAAAATCTCTTCACGGGGATTTAAGAAATCACGCCGAAATCCTGATGCAATTCATTTTTTCTCAAACGGCGCGCCGCCGCTAATTTGCAAGCGCGACCGCTTCATTTTTGCCGGAAGCGTCCTTCTTCTGAGGCGGGGGCGTGATTATGAGCCTGTCTCCGAGGTAGTCCCATTTGCCCATGGCGAAGGCGGCCACGTGAAGTGTGCAGGGCTTTTTGATTGTGATTTCGCCGTCCTTTGGAATTTCGGGGGATTTTGCGTTGGGGTATGAGCCGTCCAAAGTGTAGCGGACGCTCTCCGCACCCTTTGATGAAATGACGCGCACTTTCATCCCCTCGGAGAAAATAAGGGCTTCCTCTTCGAATTCCGGCCTTTTGAAATTCAGCGCGACTATCTTTGGAGACTCCAGCGCGGGAAGAATGTACTTGTCCTTCATTTTTCCCTGAATGCCCGTTTTTGAAACGTCTATGGGGTCTATGCCCAGTTCCTTGGCGGCGGAGCCTGCAAGGAAGGAGAAATCGAACTTGTCCATATTTGCGAACTTCGGGTCTCCCACAAGGCTGTGCCTGTCCCAGCCGTACTTTTGAACATTATACGAAATCTGCTTTTCCGCCGCTTCCTGGGAAGGTCCGACCATCCAGTAGAGGTTGCCGTCCACGTCTATGGTGGAGCAGTCCAGCGGCCAGGTGTTCGTGTACAGGTGTATCTGGAACGGCGCGGGCTTGCCGCCGCCCGCCACGCAGATTATGTTGCGCTTGATTTCGCTTTTCTCCGGGCTGCCGCCGCGCAGGGAGATGCCTATTGCGCCCGGCATTGCGCGCAGTACGCCGCTGCTGTAGCGCCCGCGCCTGTTCTCGATGAAGAAATTGTTGAGGATGTCATTGGCGCTCTTTACAATTATCCCCAGCCCGACGTTCCTGAAAGTGATGTTGCGCTCTATGAGCGCGCCCTTCAGGTTGTCATCCATCCTGATTGACGCGTTGTTTCCCCAGCCGCGCATGTCGTGCACGACGTTGCCTCTGACGATGTTGCCCAGGCCGCAACCGGAAACGTAGATTGCGTTGGTGTCCCCCAGGCCTTCTCCCGTGCGCGAGACGTCGTTGAATTCTATCACGTTGTTGCCGCCGAGGTATTGGATTGTGTCCGGAAAGCGTATCGACGTGATTCCCTTTTCATTGGTGAATTTTTTGTCGAGATGCTCCCATATTGTGAGGTTGAGGGAGTCCAAAACCTTGACGTTGCTGTGCGCGCCGCGCTGGCCGGTGACGGTTATGCCGTTGTACTGGCAGTCGCGCACGGTGTTGTTTTTTATGACGTTCCCCAGGCCCATGGAAAGATGGACGGCGCTCTGGTGCAGGAAGATTTTCCCGCAGCGGATGAAATAATTGTTCTCTATAACGTTCTCCTTCATCAGCTTTTTCCTGCCCATGCCGTAGCCGCTTAAAAGCGCGCCAGTCCCGCCCATTTCCGCAAATAAGCAGTCTTTTACGCTGTTGTTAAGAGCGAACAAATCCATGCGCAGTCCGCCGCTTGAAATTCCGACAAATGCGCAGTCCGATATTTCGCAGTTCTTGGCACCCCGCAGGCGCAGGGCGGCGGTGGGCCTGTCGTAATAGTCCCAGTCGTGCTGCACGCCCCAGTTCAAATCCGACTTGTCCGGCGAAAAGCGTTCGGTGTTGATGAATAGTATGTTCTTAAAACAGATTCCGTTGACCGCCTCGTCGTCCTCGTTGACGGAATTTATCTTCCCCTCTATCTTTACAAGCTCAGTGAGGACGGGCGCGTAAATCATTTCGGGTTTTTCTTTTGAGACGATGTAGATTTTTTTCTCCTTCTCGGAGTAAATCCAATCATTCTCCCAGTTCAATGCCGGCGCGTAGTTTTCAAGCCATGCGTTGTAGCGGTGCCTGCTGTGCGCCACCGTCTGGTAGGGTGAAAAAACCTTCGTGGAAAGGACGCGCGTTTCGGGGTCGTAAGACTCTACCGGCATGATGTCCATCTTCCACGGTCTGTCGGGGTGCATGATGACTTCCGTGGCGTCGAGCGCGTCTGCGTTTATCTTCAAACTTTCGGGGATTATAATTTTGCTCTGGTCGCCGGCTCCCTTGGCATCCTTGAATATTTCCGTGGTGAGGAAGCCGTCGCTCACGGCGCGCCTGAGGCGGTCTATGTTTCGGTAAAGGGTGAGGATGGCGGTTCCGCGCGCCTTCGCGTATTCGGGGTTTGCGCGCTCCTTAAGCTTTAGGATTTCCGATACGTCCGCCTCCCAGAGTTTCCCTTTCAGCTCGGGATTTGCGCCAGCGGGCAGCTTCTGCGCAAGCTGCCAGTTTTTGATTTCCACGCCCCCGCTGATCATGGCGTGGGATGTCCCCCTGCATTCGTACGTCGTTTTGAAGCCCTCGGCGGCGGAGTCTTCAAGGCCGAGCTTGAAGGTCTCGTTGATAAAATAGGTTCCTCCAGAAAGTTCCACGCTCAGGTTCCTTGCGGGCTTGCCGAGCTTCCGCAATTCATCGCGCGCCTTCGTTAGAGTCTTGAAAGGCGCTTCGGGGGTTTTCCCCGAATTGGAGTCATCCCCTATCGGGCTGACGTAGAAATCCGCCGCGTTCGCCGCCGAAAAAAGCGCAAACAATGCGGACAATCTTAAGCATGTCATAATCCTCATCATATTCTCCGATTAAATCACAGGGTGTTTTCCGGGTCAAGGAAATAGTTGGAAGGCATAGGGCTTCGGAGCTTTTTTGATTGAATAGGGAGGAAAAGTAAATTTCAATACGACATAATACGTCTAATAAAATGTCCCTTAAAAACAGATTTCTTTGCGCTCTCTCCGCGCTTCTGATTGCGCACGCTTCCGCCTTCGCGCAGGGGACGGCGCGCGCGCAGGCCGCGCTTGACAGGATAGGCGAGGCCGACGAAAGGGAGGCCGCCATGCAGATAGGCAAAGTTGCGGACTCCAACGCGGGCGATGACGCGCTCAAGGCGGCCCAAAGCGGGGACCCGCGCGCGCAGTACACCTTGGGCCTGGCCTATAAGAGCGGAATCGGCGTTGGGAAGGACTTTGGCAAGGCTTTAGAAATGTTTAAAAGCGCGTCGCAGAACGGGCACGCGGCGGCCTCGTTGGAGCTTGCAAAATGCTACGCGCGGGGCGAAGGGGTGCAGGAAAACTTTGAGGAGGCCCTGAAGGCCTTTGACCTCGCCGCGCTGCAGGGTTCGGCGGAGGCGAATTTTGAAGCGGGCGTCGTCTGCTTTGAGGCGGGGGCGGACTTCTATAAAAAGTCTGCGGAATATTTTGCAAAGGGCGCAATGTGGATGGAGCCGAAGGCCTCCTACATGCTCGGCCTCATATACAGGGAGGGGCTGGGTGTGGAAAAGGACGCGGCAAAATCGCTGAAACACATAAGGAACGCCGCGCTTGGCAACCTGCCCAAGGCGCAGCTTGACCTGGGGCTCATCTACCTTGACGGGAAGTCCGGAGTCGAGAAGGACGACAAGGCCGCGCTTGAGTGGCTCTCCAAGGCCGCGCTCGGCGGGGAGCTCGACGCCAAGGTAATACTGGCCCCCTATTACGAGCGCGGCGTGGTTATGCCGCGCAGGCAGTCGGTTGCCTTTCTCTATTACCTTGAGGGCGCGCAGGATGACAAGTACGCGTTTTCGCAGTACCGCCTGGGGCACATGTACGAGGAGGGGAGGGGGACGCGGCCCTATCCCATGCAGGCGTTTTACTGGTACAAGAAGGCCTATTCCAACGGCATACGCGAGGCGGGTTATGACCTCGGCAGATGCCACGAGCTCGGCATAGGCGTTGTTCAGGACCCTGCCCAGGCCTTCGGCTATTATGAAAAATACCTTCAGATGAACGACCCGCGCGGGGATTTCGCCTACGCGCGCTGCCTTGCGGACGGGATAGGCACAAAGGCCAACGAGGAGCTGGCGTTCAAGTATTATGCGAAGGCAGCCGACGCCGAATACGCGCCCGCCTATCTGAAAATGGCCGAGTGCTACGCGCAGGGCAGGGGCGTAAA
>JAVBSZ010000200.1:0-6740 GCA_031556415.1 Opitutales bacterium
GAAGAGGGCTATGTTTTCGACAGCTCCGCCTGCATGCAGGAGACCGGCTGGGACTATATTCTCGACCGGATGGAGGTCGCGCCGCGCGCCATCACCAAGGCGCGTTATGAAGCCTTGCGCACCAAGTCGCAGTGCCCGATCCTGCCTCTGACCTGTGACTACACCTGGTATTTATCCAAAGAAAAATACGCTGTGACCATGGCCATGGCGCAGCAGGATTTCCGCGCCTCTGCGGCGGCAATGCCGACGGCATACACGTGCAGAACGCGCCCGTGGGCCCGAAAATCCGCAACTGCCGCGCGGAGCATTTGGGCGACGATGCCATCACAATCACCAGCCGCTACTATCCCATATACAAAATCGACGAGAGAAAGGGCGAGATATGGGTGATGTCTCGCGAGCGTCCCGTTTTCGGGAAGGGGGACTCCCTCGTGTTCCTCAAAAACGGCGGCAAAATCATGGGTAACTCCAAATGCGCCGACATGGACGGCACGGACATCTCGCAGGACGAGGTTGACGATTGCGCCAAGCTGTTCAAGCGCGAGCTCATCATGCAGAACCGCTTCAAGTATGGCACTAGGGTGAAAATAAGCCCGTGGATAAAGGGCCTCGAGGAGGGCGACATCTTCAATTCCGTCGACCGTTCGGGGCGCGGCTTCGTGATTGAAAACAACTTTGCGGGGCACACTCGCGCCCGCGGCATTTTCGTAAAGGCGTCTGACGGCGTGATAAAAAACAACGCAGTGGAGGGCTGCGAACTCGCGGGAATAGTGCTCGCGCAGGAGGTCTACTACATGAGCGGCGGCTGCTTTGCCAACGTGGAAATAAGCTCCAACAGGGTCAAAGACTGCCTCTTCGGAAGGACTAACGCGTCTTACACGCAGGCCGGCGCAATCTCCGTGGTGGCCATTGACGGCCAGTGGCAGATTGCCGACATGGGCGCTTCAAAAAACATCATTGTAAAAAACAACACCGTGGAGGGCTGCCCGCTGCCGTGCATGCTCTTTACTTCCATAGACGGCCTCACACTTAAGGACAACATTATCAAGCCCGATTTTGATATGGTCAGGAACTGGGGAAGCGCCGTCGGCATTGAAAACTCGTCTGAAGTGTTTATGAAGAATGTAAAACTTGCGGAGTAGGCGCGTCCGCAAATCACGAATTCGCAATATTTTTTTAAATTTGATTTGCCGTATCAATTTTAAAGATACCTTCCCCCTTTTGAAGCTTGACTGTCATAAGCATTTTGAAAGAATCAAACCACTATGAAATACGAATTGATTCCACTTGATTACGATTACGCCGCGCTTGAACCGTACATTGACGCCAAGACCGTCGAGATACACCACGACAAGCACCAGGCCACCTACGTTGCAAACCTCAACGCCGCGCTTGAGTCTGAAAAGAACTTCGTGCACGAGGGCGATTTGAAGAGCCTTCTCGAAAACCTTGAAAGCGTGCCGGAGTCAATCCGCACGGCCGTCAGGAACAACGGCGGCGGCGTCTGGAACCACACCTTCTACTGGAAGGGCCTCACGCCGAAAAAGACCGAGCCTTCCGAAAAATTCCTCGCAGCCGTCAAGGCCTCCTTCGGCAGCCTTGACGAAATGAAAAAGCAGGTTTCGGCGGCCGCCGTCGGGCGCTTCGGAAGCGGCTGGGGCTGGCTTGGCGCCGGCAAGGACGGAAAGCTCTCCGTCTGCTCCACTCCCAATCAGGACTCTCCCGTCATGGGCAAATTCGTCGGCGCCTGCGATTGCACGCCCCTCTTCGTCATAGACGTCTGGGAGCACGCCTACTATCTCAAGTACCAGAACCTCCGCGCAAAATACGCCGAGGCCATCTGGAATGTGGCCGACTGGGCCACTATCTCCGCCCGCTTTGACGGGTAATTTTGGCGCAGAAGTTTGTTGCTTCAAAAAACCTGCACTGGTCATGTACTATTTGTACACTTCCATCGCAGGTTTTTTTTTTGCGCCTGCTTCTTGTATCGCGCCATGAGGTTTGAGCAAATTTGCCATACGTTTGGGAAAAATTCAAAATTTTCGCGCGCGCGGGGCGGTTTTGACTGTCAAAGAACATGCCATTTAAATTTACGGCATGTATCGGCAATAGCTCGACTTGTTTATAAAGAGCGTGTGCTCCGGTTTGGGTTCAGAGTCGTTGGGCATATACCACGCGCCGTCCGCACACAATACCTTATATTCAGTAATGTCAGGCTTTGAGGAGCCGTCGACGGTGTCGACATCAAAGCCCTGCGCGTCGGTGATACGGTCGGCGGGAATGATGGCCGGATAGTCGTCATGGAATGTGACGCATTGGCGTATCGGCGACGACGCGGTGCGCGAACCGCGCTGCACGTATTCGCGCTTGAGCGTCAGAACGCCATTAATCCATCCCGTATTAGTTCCTTTGAAGCAGTTAAGCAGCGTCACGCCCGATACGGACTCGCTTCCCGTGCTGTAAATCGCCGTAATTTGCGGAATCCAGATGAAATCCCCTTCGCGCTTATAAATCGTGGTGTAAGGGAATGTCATGCGCGCCGAACCCTGCACGCCGGAGATTAGAATCAAGTCTCCGGCCCGCAGTTTCGCGGCGGCGGTTGAGCCCATGTAAAGCTTGAAGTAATCGCCCTCTATCGTGTGTGTGGTTACCTTCGGTATGGTTTCCGAGAACACCCCGGCCGGGTCTTTTGTGGCCGGGCGCTTGATGTATTCGCTGTCGTATTTTACAAACACCTCCGGCGCACCGTCTGCAGTCTTTGGCGCGTATCCGTAGAGCTCGGTCACGCAATATATCTCTTCGCGCGAATCAACCGTAGTGAAGTTTTCATCTATGAGCCGATATTCGCGCGAAACCAGCTTTTCCCTCAATGCGGGAGGAACGGTGCCGAAAATCAAATCTCCGTTTATATCACGCAGCGAGAGGTCCAGCGGCATATCAAGACGGGATTCCCAATAATCACGATGGATATGGTACTCTAATTCAATCCAAAAATGCCCTTTTTCCCGGATGAACTCCTTAAAGCGGCGATTGCGCCGCCAGAGTGTGGCGTAGTCGGGGTTTTTCAACTTTTCTGAAACAGTTCTCATTTGCTGCTGTTGTTAAGGGTTGTGGCCGCCGTAGCGCGCGCGGATTTTTCTATATTCTTAAGGGATTCACTCATTTCCTTTTGCCCCACCACCAGGGCCTGCATACCTTTAACAAGCTCCTGAATCTGCGGGTCTTCTTTATTTCCGCCGGAAGTAGATGCGGCTTCTTTCGCTTTGGCGTCGGCGTTCTTGATTTGCTCCTTTAGACTGGGGGCAGAGGGGGCTGCGGGCGCCGAAGGTTTCGCGGCTGCCGGAGCGCCTTTTTCGGCTGCGGGGGCGTCTTTGCCCTTGCCGCGCTTGGCGGCCTCTTCGTAGGCGGCTTCGGAGGGCTTGTTGCGTTCGCGCGCCTCTTTGCCCTTTTTGGGGTCTATGAGCTTCCCTGTCTTCTTATCGCGCCCTTTGAAATTGTGGACGTCCTCGTCCACGCCCTGACCGTATTTGTCTTCATATTTTTCAGCGCGTTTTTGAGCGGCATCGCGCCGGGCAAAGTTGTCAGATTGCAAATCCTTTTGGATTTTCTTCTGCTCTTTTTCCATCTGCTTCATGCTCTTGCCATACTTCACCCCGTTTTCGGAGCCCTTAGATTTTTCCGTCGGGTTTTCGGCTTCCTTCCGGTCTTTGACGAGCTTGAGCGCCTCCTCATAATTTGTCTTAAGCTGCTCGGCCAGTTCGACGGCCTGCTTTTCAATTTTGAGCGCGTCAACTTTGATTTTCAGTTCGTCCGCCGCCGTGGTCTTCCCGGCCGCACGCAGGGCCTTCTCCTTAGTCTCAAATTCGTAAAGTTCCTTTTCTACGGCAAGGCGCTTGTCTTCGATTGCGAACTCCTGCTCCGCAATCCTAACGGCGTCCTGCTTTAAAATCTTTTGCGTACGCATGAGGTCGGCGACCCTGTCCGAAAGCGAGAGCTCGCGTTGTAAGGCCTTTGCGGAGGCCGCGTTGCCTTCCGCAGAAAGCTTTTGAATTTCCAATTCTTTCTCAAGGCGCGACGTGTTGCGTTGGGTCTCGGCATCCTCCGTATCCTTGACGTGCTGCGTTGCCTCGGCCATCGTCATGCCGCCCTCGCGCATCAGGCGGTTGAGCTCGTCCTGCCCCGCGATTTTGCGCTCAAGCGCGACCATGCCCTCAATATCTCCGGCCGCCTCGAGCTGTTTTAATTTTAGCTGGTTGGCCTCCTTCTCCTTTGCGAGCGCGCGCTCAAGGCCGACACGCTTTTGGACGCGCGCAATCGCGCCGTCCTCGCCCTCCATCTGGATGTGCCGCTCGTCCGAAAGCGTCTTGGCCTCCTTCCAAATTTCAAACCCAAGTTGCGCGCGGCGCGCGGCCTCAAAGTTTCCAGCCTTCTCAAGCTCCAGTACCTGCAATCTGACGGCGCGCTCCTTGTCGGCAAGGATGACGGCCTCCGTGCTTTTCTTCGCACCCTCAAGACGGCTGCGCTCCGCAAGGATGTCATTGACGCGCTTGACAGCCTCCTCGTACTGCGCCATCGAATACGTGCCGGCTGCCTGCATTGCGTTAAGTTTATCCTGCGCGGAGAGTAGTTGCTTGTCCGCCTCTTCAAGCGCCTCCGTTTCTTTGGCCAATCTGGCGGAGGCGTCGCTTACGCGCTCAAACTTTGCGTAATGCTCTTCAAGCGCCGTATTCACGCCGAGCAGCATTTCCGCGACTTTTTTCTTTTTTAAATTGTCGTAGCGCTGCGCGTTCTTATCGAGGACCTCGTTCGTCCGGCGCAAAGCGCGCGCCTCGTCGAAGAACGCAGTGGAGAGCTTGATTGCCTCGTCGGTGCCCTTCTTGCGAACGCGGAAGGCTTGCTCTTCAAGCTCCGCTGCACGCTTTTCGTTGTCGAAAATTTTGTTGGCCGTTTCAGTGTGGCTGCTGCCCGTCTGCTCGAGCTGTGCCTGATACGCCTCTTCCGCAGCCAGGCGTTTTGCGCTGAGTTCGGCAAGAACCTCCATCTGCTTTTTCATGCCAGCCGTGGAAAGCTCCTGCCACTTGGCATATAGAGCATAACACGCAGTCACGGCCATGATGGCGAGCCCGACCGGGCCGAAGGCCGCCGTCACGCCTTTGAGCGCGCCGGAAAGCCCCTCGCCGCTGGCCCTCGCTTTCTGGAGGATTTGAACGAACTGCACGGCCATACCGGAGCCTTGCGGACCGAACGCGCCAGCAAGTGAACGCGCAATTTGGTCCATGCCTCCGCCCAGCTTCGCGGTTTCACCGACGGTCTTTTTCATGCTATCGCGCAGCTTATCAAACCCCGATTCATCGGAGGCCTCGTATTCGGCCTTGCGCAGCTCCAGCAGTTTTTCCTTAACGTCGCCGCCGGAGACAGCGACGTCGTCGAACACCTTGCGCAGGTCGTCGAGCTTTACGCCGCTGCGCACGCTGCCGTTTTCTAAAAGATTGAAAAGGTCCGTGACTGTGGCTGTGAAATTTTCCGAGGCCTTATCATCTTTATCGACAGCGGATGCGATACCCTCTAGGGACTCGGCAGCCGCAGTCGCCCTGACCGCAATTTCATCGAGCTCCGGAGGGAGCTGCATATTGACGCCGCCCGCATCCGTGGCCGCGCCCTCGACCTTCTTGAGCGCGCCGATAGCATCGGCCGCACCCCGGAGGTCGGAGGCGAGCTTGATAAGAATCTCGAAGTTTTTGTCGGCCATGGCGCTTTACCTCAGTTCAATCCGGCTGCCACTTTTTCTTTGACCTCGGCGTTTTCGTAGGATTCCGCGAGCTCCTTAACCTTGGTGTAGTTCGGGTAGGATTCATTCCATGCGTCGCGGATGCGCTGATATTTTAGCTTCTTCTGCGCGGTTGTCGCGGTTTCCGACCACTTATAGATGAGCTGGTCGAGATAGACTTTTGCCTCATCTCCGGCAGGGATGTTGATAGGGTCAACCGAATCGACGCGCGCGACATCGCGGTACAGCACAATTACGCGGTCGCGTGTTTCCGGCGATACGGCGGGGTTTTCAAACAACGCCTCGTACTGCGCGGGCGTCGCGGCCTGCTTGAAGCAATGCGGCTGGAGAGCTGCTAGGACTGCGGCCTTTGCATCGTCGCACTTTGAAACGTGCAGGCGCGCATAGCGGGCAAGCAAGCTCTTCTCTTCGACCGTCAGAGCGGCAACATCCGCGGGCGTTGTCAACGCGTCGTATGCGGCTTTGACAGTGGCGAGATTTGCGGCAACGGTGGCATTGCGCGCGTCGATGGACGCCTGCTTGGGAAGCCCAGCGACAACCTCTTTGAAGGTCGCGGCGCTGGCGGTGAGTGTGAGCGCGAGAAGCGCGAGGGATACTGATATTATCTTTTTCATGTTTTTTGTGGTTGGTTTTTTGTCAGATGGGTTAGCGTTTCTGGCCATCCAGAAACGCCTGCAAATCTTTATAAAAAGCGGCTTTGTCTTCGCGGGTTGCGGATGTCTTTTCAATCAGACGGCAGCGCTGTCCGAAGTAGGTATGCTTGTTGAGATGCACCTCAAGGCGGCGCGGGCAAAGGCTGCTGAAGTATTCGGAATCGCGCGCTTTGACGAGGCGCACGAAGGCGATTTGCGCTTTCAAATCCCCGCCGCCCGTTGATATCGCCCCGAGGTTGGCGAGCAGGATATTCTCGCTGCGCGTGAGGATGCGCGGCGTTTTGGCGTCCTGCGCAAAG
>JAVBSZ010000126.1:0-10495 GCA_031556415.1 Opitutales bacterium
TTACAGGCGCAAGGGCCAGCGCATAACCCTTGAGGAAGTTGCCGGTCTCATGACGCTGATGACAAAGGACGGCACAAAGTGGGAGTTGAATTACGACCCGCAGAAGGACCCCGTATTCTCATCGGAAGGAACCAACATTTATTTTTCGGACTTCTTCAGGGAAAACTTCGGAGGCAAGCCCTTCTCGCCCACGGAAAAACCCGCGCCCGAAACGCCGGAAGTCCTTAAAAATTCCGACTATGCCGACATCTACGCCATGCTACCAAAATCAAGGGCGCGCTGGGTGCTCTTGGAAGTTCCAGAAAGCGTGAGGAGCCTGCCGGAATACAAGAACACCCTGCAGTTCGAAATCGTCAGAAGGGCGCAGGATGCGGCCTTCCAAGCATACCGGGACAAGTACCCGTCATCCCCCGCAGACAAAAAAAAGGCGGCGGACTCCGCGGAGGCCAAGACAACCACCAACACCTCAAACCCCAACGTGAGGAACGTTAATCTTGGGCAGAAACCTCTGCCTGTGATAGACAAGGTTGCGCGCATATACCAGGAAATACCTCTGGACAACGAATCCGCCTTCGGCTACACCGCAAAGCTTTCCGATGATTCCGTCCGCATGAAAATCTACAACGACGCCGTCCTGTTCATAGAGTCAAATTTCGACAAGGAGATGCGCCAGGAGCTTGAACGGCTTTTTTCCGAACAGACAAAAAAGCGCGAAGAGGAGACTAAGGACAGCTTGAACAGGTTTTAGAATTTTTAACGCCATGAGAAAAACCATTATATATGCTTGCATCCTTGCGGCGGCGGCCCCCTGCGCCTTCGCCAGGATAGGGGAAAACAAGAACGCGCTGGAAAACCGCCTTCTTTCAAAAACCACGGGAGGGCTTGAGTACGAAACAAAGGAATTCCGCGAGCGCGAGGCGCTGGAGCTCCCGTACAGGGATCTGCTGCTCATCTTCCCGCGGGACACCGCCGAGGGCTTCTATTTCTCCCGCCTCGACGGCAAAAAGGCCATCCCCGCCGACGTCGTCAAGCAGGACGCCCTCAACGGCTGGGAAATCCACATCTGCTATTACAAAGGGGTATCCGTGCTGGAATTTTACAGGAAGCGCGGCGCGGTTATTTTCCCCGAGGAGGCCGCCGCAATAATGAGCTTCATGAAAAATGAGGGCGCCAGCTGGACCAACGCAAAGCCTCCTGCAAAACCGCAGGCCGTACCCGCAGAGGAGGTCGCAAAAATCATGACGCTCCTGCCCAAGCCGAAAGCGAGGGTCGTGCAGCTTGAAGTTCCGGAGGACGTGCGCGGGCTTCCTGAGTACAAGTATTCCATCCAGAGCAAAATCATAACGGAAGAGCAGCGCAAGGCGTATGACGCCTACCGCGCAAAATACACACCCACCGCCGAAGAGAAAAAGAAGGCGGAAGCGGAGGCAAAAAAACAGGCGGAAAAGGAGAAGAAGGACAGGATAGCCTCCAGGTTCCAGAACACGTCAAAAGACGACGAAAAATCAATCGCCTACGGAGACATTCCAAAGGAAGTCATAGACAAGAGCGTGCGCCTCATGCATTCGATTCCCGCGGAAGACGACAGCGCAATAGGCTACAACCTGCGCCTTAACGACGATTCCGTGCGCGCAAAGCTCTACTCCGACGGCATCCTCTTCATAGACGCCAGATACGACAAACTTTTGCGCGACGAACTTGAACGCCTCTTTTCGGAGCAGGAAAACGAACGCAAAGAAAACTGCAAAGCCAGCGTTACCAATTTCTAGTGCGCTGCGCCAAGGCGCCACTTACCTAGGCGGCCAGCGCCCCTTCGTATTGGGTGCCAAGGCGCCATCTTATTAGGGGGCTTTCGCCCCCTTCGTATTGCTTCGCAATGACTACCCCCTTCCCTATCTGAACGACGATAAAGCTCCGCTTGTCTTTATTTTAATACACGCGCTGAAGACGCGTCTTGCGACTCACCGCTTTAGCGGCATCAGAAAAACGTCAAATGCTTGCTGCTTTGGCCGCACGGTTTGGATGAAAAAGCAGGCGCAAAAAAACCTCGCGGTGGGAGCGTACAAGTGGTACGTGGCCAGTGCGAGGTTTTTGAAGTAACGCCGCTAGGCGCAAAAGGTGTGGCGCATAATTTGATGCAATGATTTTCGATGCATGGCGAGGACAAAAAAGCTCCTTAGGGTGCGCAGCGTACTGAATGTACGTAAGCAGTCTAAGGAGCTTTTTTCACGCAACTAGGCGCGAAAGTTCAGATGCCATTTTGGCGTGACGATTTTGGATGCAGGAGCAGGCACGAAAAAACCTCGCGGTGGGAGCGTACAAGTGGTACGCGGCCAGTGCGAGGTTTTTGAAGTAACGAACTCCTGCGCCAAAAGCGGCCGTCAAAACGTCAGAAACCGAAGTCGACCTTGGCTCCAAACCAGAAGTGCTGGTCCCGATAGCCGCGGTTGAACTCGTAGCCCTGTTCCCTGCCGGCGTCGCCGTCGGTGGTGTAGGAGTAGCGGATACCTCCGCTGAGGGTGCAGTATTCGGTAAGGGCGTAGGCGAGGTCAAGCGTGGCGCCCGCGTAGACGTATGAGTTGTGCCAGTCGGGCGCGTTGGATTGGTCCCCGTTGGCGCGGTCGGCCGTCAGCCAGCCGACGTAGGCGCGCATGGGCATGGTCAGCTTATGCCAGCCGAGCGTGTAGGTTCCGATGGGAAATTCATAACCCATCGAGAATTCAACAACGTGCTGGAGCAGGTCAAAGTTGTAGAAGTAGTAGAGAGACGGATTGAGATTGATGCCGCTGAAGTAAGCGGAAGTGTCAAAAGACACACCGACGTACGCTTCCTTGTTGCTGCTCATCCAGTACGGAGTGTCGGTATACCAGTAGTAGATGAAACCGACGTCGAAATTGAAGCTGTTGAAGGAGTAGTTTGCACCCGCGTAAAAGTCCACTTCGGAAAGCTCCTGCATGCTGCCTGCGCCGCCGCGCTCGGCGGGGAAGTTCATCCACGCGCCGCAGTAGACGTCAAAACCCAGGACCGGGTACGAGAATTCAACCTTGGGCTGGACGCTGTGGCTTGCGCGCTTTTCAGCGCGGAAGACATATTCGGACTCATAGCCCACCGACGTGGAAACACGGAATAGGTGCATGGTCGGCGCCAGGACAGAGTTCAACGGGAAGGCCCCGTCCTGTGCGTGTGAGATTCCCGCCGCGGCGCAGAAGAGCGCCAGTATTGAAGTGAATTTTTTCATAGTTGAGATGCCTGAAATGTGCCGATTGTTGATTGGGACTGTCTAAATTCTGTCTGAAAAAAAATCAAGCCTTTATTCCGTTTTAAGAATAAAGGCTGAAATCATCCGCTATTTACGCCTGCGCCGCAGGGCCATGACGAGCGCGATTGCGCCGAAAACAGCCGCGTAAGTGCTCGGTTCCGGAATTACGAAGCTCACCCAGAGGCCGTGCCCGCCCTCGCGGTCTAGTTCGAACTGCGCGGAGAGCGCGTTGGTTCCGCCAAGGTCCGCGGTGAAGTCGGATTCCAAAAATTCCACCGTGCCGTCCGCACCCCAGCCCATAATCTGATAATAGGTGCCGCCGAGGACGTCGCCATCGAAGACGAATTCGAGCTTGCCCGCGGCGTTCTTGAGGAAGTCTCCGGTAAGCGTGAGCTTGTCGGCGGAAGCGCCGCTGACGTCTACGAGGATGGCGCCGCCGCTCCAGTCGAGCGTTGTCATCTTCATTTCGCCTATTTCCGTGCCGTTGCCGCAGGCGCCGAGCGCGCCCTCTTCTTCAAGCACGACCCTGCTGAAATACTGGCCGCCAACCTGGCTTGTGGCGTCCGAGCTCGCCATCAGCGTTCCGCTTGTAATAACGGTGTCTCCCCTTATCGACGCGCCGCGGTAGAGGTACTGCACCAGAGTGCCGTCGGAACTGTCTATGGTGAGACTCACTTTGTAATTGTCGCCATAGCCCGCTATCGTATCGGCGGTGTCGTTGGACTCAACGTCGGCGATTACGCCGTAGAACTTCGCCTTGCCGTTGAGGGCGGAGGTTCCGTCCAAGGTCATGTTAAACGCGCCCTTTGAATACGCTGGCGAAGTCGATATGCGACCGCCGCCCGTGCCGCCGACCGCACCCATGAAATAGTCAAAAGTTGTGGTTTCCGTGATGCTCGTGACCATGTTTATGGTGCCGTTTGTTATGAAGGCGCCGTCAACGTCGAGCCCCCCGCGGAAGGTGTAGCCGCCGTGCCCGTAGGTATTGTTGTTGGTGAAATCTCCAGTCACGTGGAGCTTGACGTTCGGCCCGAAAGCGACAATCGTATTGAGGACAGCCGGCGTGCCTTCCGCAGTATTCACCGTGAAGGAGCCCACCGTGACGGTCTTCTGCTCCGTGCTTCCGGGAGTCGCGTTTCTGACCTGCACGTTTGCGTTGTAGCCCACTTCAAAATTGGTAACGCTGAGGCTTGAGAGGTCGAAAAGATCCACGGAACCCTGAGCGGTCTGCTCGTACTTGAGCTTCGTTATGCTCACGTTCTTTTCCACGCTAACCATGCTGGAGATATTCTGGCAGGAGGCCTTGACGAGGACTTCACCCACGCTCGAACCGCCGCTGGCGTTCAGGTTGATTCTGGAAACCTTGCCGGTGGAGGCGTTCTGCAGCACCACTTTGTCTATATTTATGCTCTGGAGGCCAACCGTGCCCTGGAGGTTGTCGAAGAAGGTGGTGGATTTGTTTGTGGAGTCTATAACGAGGGTCTCCGCAGTAAAGGTCGGGCTGAGGGTGGGAGACACTCTGAAGAAGCCGCCGTCCTGAAGGTTCAATGTCCCGTTGACGGTCACTACAGGCGAGTATGAACTGAAAATCGTGGTGTTGGTTAGACCGGAAATCGTGGAAACGCTGTCGGAATCCGCACCTATTGTGAGGCTGCGGGCTGCGCCGCCTGCCGAATAGTGTCCGAATATCGACTCAAGCTGTCCGGCGGAGGAGGCGCTCAGGTTGAGCTCGCCCACGGTGATGTCTCCGCCGTAGACGTAGACTTCCGTTCCGTGCGAAGTCAAACTATCTATGGTGACGGTGTCGTGCATCGCGAAATTCCAGACGGCCTCCGTGCCGTTTGTGCCGTAAAACGCGCCGACGCGAAGGCGCGACATCGTCTCGCCGACAAAATTTCCGACATGCAGGGAGCCGCCGTAAAGGTCCGTTCCCACATTGCTCTGGCGCACTATCGTCATCAGGTTCATGACGGCGTTTCCTGCGCTGTTGACGTTGAAATTGTCTATGTCAACCGTGTCGGCAAATATGAAGGCGCGGGAGGAGCTTGTGTTGTTGTACGTGAAGGTGCCGGTGGCCCCTTCAAATTCGTCCTTCTTCACCTTGAAGGTTGTGACGTTCCAGTTCGTGTACGTGGCGTTTGAGACGGATTCCGAAATGTCTCCGGCTATGAAGCTGTTGAGCACTTCCGTAAATACATAGGCGTTTCCGGAGACGGAACCCGCGCCTATGTTGAAGCCGGTGTCGCTGCTCACGTTGGTGTGGACTATGTTCTTAATCCTGACATCCGCGCCCTTGTCGAGGCGGCTTCTGCCGTTATTGAAGAGCAATTTTGTGTTGGTGGCCGTCAAGGTGTTGTTGACGTTCATGCTGTCGGCCCTGAAATAGATTTCACCGTCGGTCATGCTCACCGCGCCGTTCACGGTGACGGTGTTCAAATAGTCATAAGCGGCGGGTTTGGGAGGAGTGATGGTTTCGGCCCTGAATTCTCCGAAGAATATCTTGGAGTTCTTTGTTGCGGTCTTTGTTCCGGTGATGTCGCCGTCTATGGTGAGGGAACCCGTGTTTCCTGCGTAGTCTCCCATTGCGAACTGGAGAAGACCGCCCGAAAGGGTGATGTCATCCTTCAGCCAGACCGTGGTTCCGTAGGCGCAGAAGGCGGAATCCGTCACGCTTACAGTATTGTTAACCGTGAGGCTTTTCAATGCCTGGCCCGTGTCCGCCCTGCCCAGGTACAGATAGCCCCTCGTCACGTCGATATCGCCAACAGTCACATCCAATGTGGTTCCGTTTCTGGTGCGTATGATGAGAGACTGGTCGGAATCCTGATTTATGGTTCCGAAATTGGCGGTGCAGTTTTCGAAATTGTACCAGTGCCACGCGCCCGTAAGCGTCCCCGTTTGCGTCAGAGCGCCGATATCAAAGGTGGAACCGGCCATGTAGAACTGGTAGGCGCCGTCCAGAGGCTTGGAATCGCGTATGAGGGTGTCATCCGCCGTGAAGGTTATCGTTTCCGCAGACGTGCCAACGGGAGTTGTGTACGCGGAGTCATACCAGTAGGAAGCTCTCGCAAGTGGAAGATTGCCTGCGGCATCCTGACACCATAAATAATAGGTGTTGCCCGCGGCTGCGGCAAAACTTGCGGTTAAAAGCAATACGGAGAGCGCGGAGAGGTATTTTGAGGTTTTCATACGCAGAAAAAATATCGCGTTATTGTTTGTAGTAATGCGAACGTTCTAATCTTAAAATCCCCCAAAGTAAAGCAAATAAATCAACAAAACCGCTTAAAATACCCCACTTGCAAAAAAAATTGAGAGAGGATATTTTCAGAGGAAATTTAGCTTATTCAGACCGGAGCGAAACCCAAGCAAGGGGGGATAAAGGTGCCAGACCTTAATTAAGGGACTTATTCGGCCTAACGAGAATTCAAAGCCATCAGCGCGAATTCCGCAAACGCCGCGTCTTCCATCTGAGCGAGCAGGCCCTGCGCAAAGCCTTCAACGAGGAGCTTTCTGGCGTTTTGCTGGTTGAGCCCGCGTGCGCGCATGTAGAAAAGCTCGTCCTCATCGGGGCCCGCGGCGGCGCAGCCGTGCGAGCATTCCACGTCGTTTGCCTCGATTTCCAGAATGGGGGAAGCCTGCAGACGCGCCTCGTCAGAAAGCTGCAAAGCCCTGCAGCTCTGGTACGCCTTGGATTTTTGCGCGCCGCGCCCAACGAGAACTTCGCCCACAAAATCCGCGCCGGAGAGGTCCTTAAGTATGGCCTTGATGTCCACCTTGCTGGACGCCGAACCCGCGTTGTGCAGCTGGCGCGTGCGCAGGTTGTGGCGCGTGTTTCCGCCGCAATTGAGGAGTTTTGAGTAGAGCGCGTTGGCGTTTTCGCCGTTGAGAGAGAGCTTCATTTCGCACCTGGTGGGCGCCCCGCCCGCCTCCACGCCCGCAAAACGGAAATCCGCGCCTGCGGAAATTTCAACATCCGCCCTCTCGAATTTCGGCGAATTTTCATCGGCTGTACCCAGCGCGCATACGGAAAGCTTCGCGCCCTCCGCCAAATCAAACCTCATGCCCTTCAGAAGGAAGGTCGAGCCGTAGACGGCGTCCGCAAGAAGGATTTTGACGTCGGAATTTTCCGCCGCTTTGACGCGCATTGAGAAGCTTTCAACGCCGCCTTTGAACCAGCCCGAAAAGACGCATATTGCTCCGCGCGCGTCGGGCTTGATATCAAGCTCAATACCCCGCGCATTGGCGGCGATGAGCGCGGTGTACGCGCTCGGCTCGTCAAAATTTTTGCAGAAATTTTCAGACAGGGGCGAGATTTCAAAAAAGTCACCGCCCTTTTCGACGAGAGCCACGCCGTTTTCAACCTTTATGAAAGCCGCATCCTGCGGATGCGCGAAGGGGGCGCACAGCCTGCCGAATTCCGCACGCGCCTTTGCGGCTTCCTCCGAAACGCCTTTACGCTCCGCATACGCGCACAGCTTTTCGGCGTTCCAGAAAGAGAGGTCGGCAAAACGCCAGCGCATATTGTTTGCGGCGGGAAAATCCTCCGAACAATTTGCGGCGGAAGCGCCATCTGAAGCCTTGCCTGTGTCTGACATTTGAATAAAAGTTTGATTAAAAAAAATAGCCCGGAGGAAATTCCCCCAAGCCATATATCCAACATTCTGTGGAAAATTATTGCAACTTATTTCTTGCGGCGCATGAAGCGCACGCAGGCAAAGCAGGCCACCGCGCCAAGAAGCGTGGAAGCCAGCACTCCGGGCATGGGCTGGCCGGCCGGTGAGGCGGACCTTCTTGAGGCGTCTCCCATTGTGATTACCGCCAAGGGTGTCTTGGTTTTGTCTCCGTAGGCGTAAAACGCGTAGCCGAGAATGTCCGCGTTGGCGTCTCCGGCGTTGATGGCCAGAAAGCTGTATTCGCGGATGTTCAGTGAGTTGGCGTTTATTATTTCTCCGTTTGAGTTTTCAAACCAGTAGCTTACGACCGTGCCCTTCTTGAGGTCTATGGTCTGCACCGCGTTGGGGTCGTCAAACACATAAGACGATATCAGCACCTTGTTTATATTGTTATATATATCCACGCCGTAACGCACGGTGTTGACATTGCTTCCCCATCCTTCCGCCACGGAATTGCCGAGCAGCGCCGGATTGAGGCTTATTGCAGCCGTGAAATCCTTAAAGACTTCCTGGAACGTGAAATAAGTGTACGGCTGATTAGGCTGAAGCTTTGTGAACATTGTGCCTATAGTCGGGTCAACGGAATAGTGCCCGAAGAACACATCGTCCGCATAGGCGCCGAAGCTCATTCCGGCGCTCAGCAGTATGGAAAGTATTTTTGCTTTCATAGTATGGTTTACTTAGTTATGGGTCCGATATTCCCCAATTTTTTTCCAAAAGTCAATAATTTTATCAAACTTAACATAAAAAAGTTAATTATTTCCTGAGACTCTGTTAAGCAGGAAAAGGCGCCCGTCAGCCCACGGACCCTTCCATCTCAAGCTCGATAAGCCTCTTGAGCTCCACGGAATACTCCATGGGGAACTGCTTGACGAGGTCGTTGACGAAGCCGTTGACGGCCAGGCTCATGGCCTCCTTCTCCGTGAGGCCGCGCGCGCGCATGTAGAAAATCTGCTCTTCGGAAAGCTTTGAGACGCTCGCCTCGTGCTGTATGGAATTGTTTTTGCCGGAGTAGGAGATTGCCGGGTAGGTGTCCGTACGCGAATTTGCGTTGATGAGAAGCGCGTCGCAGACGGTGCTGTTCTTGCAGTTCTTAGCCCCGCGCGGGATGTGCACAAGGCCTCGGTAGGAAGCCCTGCCGTCGGCTATGCTTATGGATTTTGAAATTATGTTGGAAGTGGTGCCGTCGGCAAGGTGTATCATCTTTGCGCCGGTGTCCTGATGCTGGCGCTTGTTGGCGAGAGCTATTGAGACGACCTCGCCGCGCGCCCCCTCGCCCTTTAGCACCACGCCCGGGTACTTCATCGTGACGCCGCTGCCTATGTTGCAGTCTATCCAGCGCACCTCCGCGCCCTCGTGGGCGACCGCGCGCTTGGTGACCAGGTTGAAGACGTTGTCCGACCAATTCTGAACGGTGACGTACTGTATCTTAGCGCCCTTGAGCGCCACGAGTTCGACGACGGCGGAGTGAAGCGTGCTCGTTTCAAACCTCGGCGCCGTGCAGCCCTCCATGTACATGAGCTCCGCGCCCTCGTCGGCGATGATGAGCGTGCGCTCAAACTGCCCGAAGTTCTCCGCGTTGATTCTGAAATACGCCTGAAGGGGCTGCTTCACTTTCACCCCCTTGGGGACGTAGATGAAGCTGCCGCCACTGAATACCGCGCTGTTTAGCGCGCTGTACTTGTTGTCCGCAACCGGTATCACTTTGCCGAAATATTTGCGGAATATCTCGGGGTGCTTCATGAGCCCCTCGGTGGAATCAACGAAAATAACGCCGTCTTTCGCGAGGTGCTCCTTCATGTTGGAGTACGCGCTCTCGCTGTCAAACTGAGCCTCCACGCCCGCAAGGAAGGCGCGTTCCTGCTCCGGCACGCCGAGGCGTTCGAAAGTTTTTTTGACGTCCTCGGGAACCTCGTCCCACGAGCGCGACTTGCGCTTGCCCTTGGCGAGATAGTACCTGATTTTTGAGAAATCCAGTTCGCTTAAGCGCGACGTGGCCCAATGGGTAGGGTTCTCCTTTTTCCAAAAAACTTCCAGCGCGCTTTTGCGGAAACTGCGCACCCAGTCGTCCTCGCCCTTGATGTCTGCGATGTAGTCAACCGTGCCTTCGTTCAGGCCAACGCCCGCGTCGAACGCGTAGTCCTCCGCATAGCGGAAGTCTCCGGAAGACCTGTCGAGGTTGACGGCCTCGTTTATGTTCTTTTCTTCGGACATTTTCGAGTTAAGCGCAGCCCCTTACATTAAATGGTCGTAGCCCTTTTCCTCGAGCTCGAGCGCGAGCTCCGGCCCGCCGCTTTTGACGATTTTCCCGCCCAGCATCACGTGCACCATGTCTGGCCTGATGTGCTCCAGAAGCCTGTTGTAATGGGTGATAAGGAGAATGCCCGTGCCGGCGTTCTTCATGATGTTGACGCCTTCTGAAACTATCTTGAGGGCGTCTATGTCAAGCCCGCTGTCAACTTCGTCCAGAACCGCGAAGGAGGGCTTGAGCATCATCATCTGCAGGATGTCGCCACGCTTCTTTTCGCCGCCGCTAAAGTCCACATTCACGCTTCGCGCGGTG
>JAVBSZ010000103.1:0-7928 GCA_031556415.1 Opitutales bacterium
TCCGGCAGCGCGCGCACGAAAGAGTAGACTTCGTCCTGCGTGTTCGTCGTGCCTGTAGGGTTGTTGGGGTTGGCCATGAAAACTATCCTCGTTTTCGGCGTGATGGCCGCCTTCATCGCGTCCAAATCATAGCGCAGGTTCGGCATGGGCACTTCCACGCAGTTCCCGCCCATGAGGAGCGTCGCCAGTTTGTAGACTATGAAGGAGTGGCGGCCCGTGACGGCCTCGTCCCCCTCGCCTATGAGAGCGTGGGCCACGAGCTCCAGAATTTCGTTAGATCCGTTGCCGAAGACGAGCTGATTTTCCGCCACGCCTAGCTTCTTTGCGAGCGCCTTGGTGAGGTCATAACAGCCGCCGTCGGGGTAGTAGTTCAGCGTGCCTATGCGCTTTGCAATGGCTTCCAAAGCCTTGGGCGAGGAGCCGAAGGGGTTTTCGTTTGACGCCATCTTGAGCACGCCGTCGGGGTCCAGCCCGAATTCGCGCGCGACGTATTCGATGGGCTTGCCCGCCTCGTACTTCGGCTGCACCTTGACCGAAGGTCTGACTATATTTTCAAAATTCATAACCTACAAAGTATTGAATAAAATTTAAGATTTGCAAGAGAAGATAATTTTTTCATCGGAACCCAACATCGCCCCGTAATGTTGTCTATTGACATATTTGACGGTTTTGAGATAGCTTCCGCCAATGTTGATTTTATGCACAGGTTCTTCGGGCATCGTCGGCTGGAATTTCATAAATTCGGCGCTTAACGGCGGGCACAAGGTGATAGCGGTCTCTCACAATGCCGGGCTGCCGGATTTGAAAAACCTCACGCGCGCCAAGCTCGATTTGGACGACGAGGGCAAACTTCAGCGCCTGGTTTTGGACAGCTTTCCCGACGTCATCGTCAACTGCGCCGCGATGTCCAGCCCCGCAGACGTGGACGCAAACCCCGACGTCGCGGAGCGGATTAACGTCGCCGCCGCGCGCCGAATCGCGCACCTTGCAAACCACGTCAACGCGCGCCTCATACACATTTCAACGGACATGGTATTCGACGGCACGGCCGCCCCTTACAAGAATACGGACAAGCCCATGCCCATGAACCTCTACGGGCAGACCAAGCTCATGGCCGAAAAGGAGGTTCTCAAAATCATGGCGCCGCAGAGCGTCGTTTTGAGGATATCGCACGTCAGCGGCAACAGCTTCACGCGCCGCCGCAGCCTGCATGAAAAGCTCTTCATGGCCTGGGCCAAAGGCGAAAAGGTGCGCCTTGCCTCCAACGATATCCGCATGCCGTGCAGCGCGGGCCGCCTTGCGGACGTGCTTTGCGAAATCACGGAGCGTCCGTCTTTGAGCGGCATCTACCACTACTGCGGTTTGGACGCCCTCTCCCGCTACGAAATCGGCGAAAAAATCTGCCTGCACTTCGGGCTGGACCCCACCGAATTCATTGAGAAGTTTGAACTCCCCTCGCCCCTAGACCTGAGCATGGACATGGGCTGCCTGGCCCCGCGCATCAAGACCATGAACGCGTCTTTTGACTCCCTCCTTTCCGAAATGCAGGTCCCGCCGGACTGCGAGGCGTGGTATGAAGGCAAGACCGGAAGAAAAACCGTCAAACGCTTCAAGCTTTGAAGATTATTTTTAAGAAGTTCCCGCATATATTTTTTGCCTGCGCAGCGTGCCTTATGCCCGCGCAGGCTAATGCGGAAGTTTCCGAAGCAAAAGCGCGCCTGCTTGCAAGCAACCTGAAAATCCGCTTCGGTGAGATTTTCAAGGATGCAAGCGCACGCCCCAGCCTCGCCTTCTGCGCCGTGCAAAACGGCAGGGAGCTATCGAACTTATGCTCTCCGCGCGCGGGTTCGGATTTTTCCGTCTCAACACCGCTGCCTATCGGCAAGAACTCGTGGCCGCTGCTCACGCTCATGGCCGCCTGCATGGAAAATTCCGGCGCGCTGAAGCTTGAGAGGAAGGCCGAAAGCATCTCATCCATACTGCGCTTTCAGAACGCGGCTATGTCGCCTCCTCTCAAAGACCTCCTCGCCATGCGCGCGGGGATTTCAGCGGGGGCAGACGCAATCTTTCCGGCAGACGGCACTCCGCAGGACGTTTTCGACATCATATACCAGTCCGCACCCTTCGCGAAGAGCGCGCGCATTTACGAATATTCAAAACTCTCACTGAGCGTCGCGGGCTACCTCTGCGCCTGCGCCCAGAACCGCAGCAGCATCAGCATAGATTTTCTTGAGGAGTTCAAGCGCTGCATGCGCGAATATGTCTTTGTGAAACTCGGCATGGAGAACGCCCTGTTTTTGGATGACCCCGCCTTCAGGCGCATCGCAAAAGATTCAAAAAACGGCTTCCGCGCGGCGCTTATCCCCTCGGACGGAATAGCGCTTTCAATTGAAGACGCCTCAAAGTGGCTCATGCTTGAAACTTCAGGCGGGCTCACGCCCGAAGGCGTTCGGATTGCGGACGCGATAACTTTAAGCGAACGCTATGCCCCAGCGGGTAAAAACGTTTCAGATAAACGTGCGCTGGGCTTCACGCAGGAACGCGTGGGCAAGGGGCGCGTGGCGATAAGCACATCTTCGGGCTACGGCGCAACATCAATGGTCGCCGTTTTCCCCGAAGCCAAATTCGCAATCTTCATAATGCTCGACGACGAAGGCGCGGACGCGCGCCGCCTCTGCAAGGAGACGCTTGAAGACTGCGCGCAGATGCTGGAGTCTTCAGTCAGATAATTTATTCTTGTTTTAATACTTATAACACCGCGCATTTTTGTTTGCGCGCGACGGAGTTTTCGGCGATATTTCCGGTGAGGAAAAACGCAAAAAACTTATCGGAAATCATGCGTTTTTCGCTGTCCAAAAGTAGAGAGGGAACGACATGAAAAATTCATACATAATTTCAATTTTTGCCTTCATGCTGATTTTTGCATCGGGCTGCACGCCCTTCGTCAGCCCCTGCCAGGTGGCGGATGAGAATACGAACGTGCGCCTGCCCTGGCTCGAGGGAACTTGGGTAAGGGCTGTCGTCGGCAAGGACGGAAGCGGAGCGTACATCAAGCCTGCGGAGGCGGCGGCGGGCGCGGAGATGTCCGCGCAAAAATCCGGAGGAAAGGAATATTTTGAAGCCTCAATATCCTTCGACGAAGCCAAAAAGAAGTACGCGGTGAAGATGCTTTTCATAAGCGGCGCGCACAAGACGGAAGTCCTCGTCTGGGGCTATGCGTACTGCGCGGCGGGCGGTAAAATCTTTTTGAGCGTGGGGCCGGAAAAAATCGACGTGCCCGCCACCGAAGGCATGGCGCCCGAAATCGCGGGCTACACGCATTTTTCTGTCCCCGCCTATTACGTGCTTGAGGTTTCACAGCTTCAAAATTCCGGCGCGATATGCGCGGGCAATATCGACGTTGAAGGGGTCGCGCAAAACGCGCAGAAGATGCGCCAGATAAAAGACGTCAACGAGCTTCGCGCCATCCTGAGCGGCGGCAGGGTCAAGGAATTGGACAACCAAAGCGCCGTGCTCGTGAAAAAACCGGAGTGAGGCCGCCGGGGACGGCGCTTTCAAACCTCCCGCCCTCCAAAAGCCTTGACATGAAGGCCGTCCGCGCAGATTTTATCGCGAACACACGAAATATGTCCGAAGCGCGCCTCTTCATTTCAGACCCCGCATCCTGGAACGAATTTCTAAAAAAGTTCGGCGATGTCGACGTGTACTTCACCCCAAAGTACGCGGAGTCGTACAATCTTGTCTGCGAGGGCGAGAACTGCGCCTTTGCGTACGAGGACGCAGGCAAGGCCTTCCTCTTCCCTTTCCGCCTGCGCCCCATAGACGGCACGGAATATTTCGACACCATTTCGGACTACGGCTACGGCGGGCCCATATCCACCTGCTCCGACGCCGCATTTCTGGAAGATGCCTACGCAGCGTTGGATTCCCGCCTGTCCGAGATGAAGGTGGTGAGCGAATTCTGCAGATACCACCCGCTGCTGGGCAACAGCGCACTGGCCTCGCACAGCCGCGATATCCTTTTTTGCAACAACACCGTCGCTTCCGACATACGGCCCACGCGCGACGAAATCCTGATGTCCATAGACATCAAGAAGCGCAGCAACTACCGCAGGGCTTTGAAAAACGGTACCTCCACGCGCCTGGGAACGCTTGCGGACGTCGGGCGCTTTTACGAGATTTACACGCAGACCATGCGCGCGGTGAGCGCCTCGGAATTCTATTTTTTAAGCGAGGATTTTTTTGCGGACACCATGAAAATCATGGGGGATGACGCCATGCTGCTGCTGGCCGAGGTTGAGGGGCAGACCGTGGCGGGAACAATGCTTCTGAAAAGCAAAAGCCGCCTGCACTACTACTACAGCGGCAAGGACGTGGAGCACCCGCTCTACGCAAAATCAAACGCCGTTACCGTCCTGCTGGTCGACGCCATGAACCTCGCGCTTGACCTGGGGCTGAAGGAATTCCACCTGGGCGGCGGCGTCGGAGGGAAGGAGGATTCCCTCTTCCTTTTCAAGAAGGATTTTTCCGACAGGCTTTGCGACTTCAACGTCTCAAAGAAAATACTCCTGCCCGACGTCTATGCGGAGCTCTGCGCCGCGCGCGGCATAGACGCCGCCGAAAGCTTCTTCCCCGCATACAGAAAGCAATGAAACCCTATCCCATAATCAAGCGCCTGGCGGACTTTATCATGGCGCTTTCGGCCCTGCTGGTTTTCTCTCCCGTCATTTTGGCGCTCTGCGTCTGCGCTCTCATATTCCAGGGGCGTCCCATATTTTTTTCACAAATCAGGGCGGGCAAGGACGGAAAGCCCTTCCGCCTCTACAAGTTTCGCTCCATGGCCGACAAACGCGACGAAAACGGCGAGCTGCTGCCCAGCGCGCGGCGCATCACGAAGTTCGGCAAATTTTTAAGGGAGACGAGTTTGGACGAGCTTCCGCAGCTTTTCTGCATGCTCAAAGGCGACATGTCCCTGGTGGGGCCGCGCCCTCTGCTCATGGAATACCTTCCGCTGTACACGAAGGAGCAGTACAAGCGCATGACCGTGCCGCAGGGGCTAACGGGATGGGCGCAGGTCAAGGGCCGAAACTCCTTGGTGTGGAGCAAAAAGTTCGAGTTCGACAGCTATTACGCCGACCACGCCTCCCTGCTGTTCGACCTTAAGATAATATTCCTCACCTTCCGCAAGCTCGTAAAATCCAAGGACAACAGAACCATGGATCTTTACCTTGAAGAGGTTGACGACCTCGGCTTCTGGGACGCGATAAGGAAGGATAAGAAATAACTTTACTTGTTGGCCGCGCGCCACTCCTCAAGAAACTGTTCGCGCAGCTTTAGCATGTCGCGCGAGCGTTCGCCAACCTGACGCGCCGGCATTCCGGCGGAAACGGAGAACGGGGGCGTGTCGCGCTTGACAAGGCTCATCGAGCCTATTGAAGAGCCTTCGCCGAGGGTGACGCCGGGAAGTATCGTGGAAGCTATGCCTATTATGCAGCTGGGCTCTATGACCACGGAGGCGTGAGATTCGTTCCTGTACTTCTGCGGAATAGAGGGGCCGAAGAGACAGGGGCCGGAAAAGTCGTCCGAGCTGGTTATTACGGTGACTTTCACGCCCAAGCAGGAGAAATCTCTTATATCTATGACAGCCTTTGGGCTGGATATGAGGTAGCAGCTTGCCGATATGTGCACAAAGCTGCCCAGGCTTATGTTGTTTGCCAGCGTGGCGTAGCTGTCTATGCGCACGTCGTCGCCTATGGATATGAGTTCCGGCCTGAATATGGATACGGTGGAATCTATCTTCAGATTCTTTCCGCAGCTCTTGAAGCCTATTTTCGCAATTTCCTCTTCCGTTAAAAACGCCATAGCCTTTTGGTGTTGAATTTAATGCGGGCCAGTGTAGCCTTTTGTCCAGAGATGAACAGACTTTTGGAAATAGGGTCAAGCTTTGAATTGCCGCCGCCGCGCTTTGCGGACGGGAAAGGAAAACCTTTTTTTGACGGAGGCGGAACCCTCTGGACGCCCTCGGGGAGGGACGCCTTTCTGCTTATCGCCTCGGAATTTTCGGAGCGGAAGACCCTGCATATCCCGGCATATTTCTGCCCGCACACGCGCGCGTTTCTGGAAAGAATTTTCGACATAAAAACATACGAAGACTCCCCGCTCGAAGCGCGCCCAAATCTTGAAAGCCTGCGCGCAAAAAAGGACGACGCGGTCCTTGCCGTCAACATTTTCGGCATGCGGAAAAAAGCGGACTGGGTGGCGTTCTACGCGTCAAATCCGGATTTGGTTTTCATTGAGGACCATTCTCACGCGCCCTTTTCAAAATGGGCTTCCGAAAGCCCCGCGCGCTACTCAATGGCTTCTTTGAGAAAATCCTTCCCGCTCTGCGCGGGATACTGCAGGGGGCTTGAAAAAACGCGCGCGCTTTCCGGGTTTGAGGACTCCGCGGCCTTCGCGGCGGCAGAAATGAAGACGCGCTACCTTTCAGGCGGAAATCTTGACAAGGCGGATTTTCTCGAAACGTTCGCACGGATAGAGCGCGGCTTTGAGGAAAAAACGGAAGCCTCCGCAATGGGACCGCGCACGCGGGAAATTCTGGCCCCTCTCGATGTTGGAAAAATGCAGGGTGCGCGCGAAAAAAACTTCATGCGCGTGGCGCGGATTCTGGACGATGGCGCCTATCCCCTTAATTTTATAAACCGCGATATTTTTGACGCAAACTCCCTCTTCAACCCCGTGCTGCTTGCGGAAAATGCGCGAACGCGCAACGCCCTGCGCGCGCACCTTATTTCGCGCGGGATATATGCGCCCGTGCATTGGGAGCTTGGCGCCTCAGCGCCGGAGGCCGCGTTTGAAACGTCGCGCCGCCTCATGACCATTCCGTTGGACTACAGATATTCCGAGGCGCACTGCGAACATTTCCGCAAGGCGCTTGAGGATTTTTTCGCCTGAAACGCGCGCGTGGAATTTTGCAGCGGCCGGAGCTTACAGGCCGTATTAACCCAGTTTTTCCAGAATCTTCCGCGCGAGGTCCGCAAAAATCTTTTCGGATTTTTCCGAGACGTCCGTGAGCGCCGCCGCCTGAAGAGAGGTGTCTATGGGCACCACGGCGAGGATTTCCGTATCGAGCTTCTTCGCAGCCTCGTCCGCCGCGCCGCGCCCGAATATGTGCTGGCGTTCGCCATTAGGCATTTCAAGGTAGGCCATGTTTTCGACGACTCCCAAAATCTTCACCTGCACCTTTTCAAAAAGCTTTGCGCCGCGCGCGGCGGTTGAGGCCGCGAGGGCGTCCGGCGTTGAAACTATCAGGGCGCCGTCTAGCGGCACGGTCTGCGCCACGGTCAAAACGGCGTCTCCGGTCCCGGGCGGGAGGTCGAACACCATGACGTCGAGTTCGCCCCACTCAACCTCGTTTGCGAACTGCTTGAGGGCGCCCATCACCATCGCGCCGCGCCATATCAGCGGCTGGTCTTCCGCGACGAGGGAACCCATTGAAACCACCTTCACGCCGTCTACTACGGGCGGGATTATCTTCTGCTGCGGCGTGACCTCCGGGAAGGATTTGTCGTTGAGCAGCATGGGTACGCTCGGCCCGTGAATGTCGCAGTCCATAAGGCCCACGCGCGCTTCCGTTTTTGAAAATATTTTTGCGAAGGCGCGCGCGAGGTTGATAGAAACGGTGCTCTTGCCCACGCCGCCCTTGCCCGACGCCACCGCGATTTTCAGGCGGATTTTCTCAAACGCCTTGAAGTCCTTCTGCGGGACGTTCTCCTTAGTGGGGTCGGCCTCGAGGAGCATCACGGAGACGGCGGCATCCGGAAACGCCTTCGCCAAAACCTCGCGGCTTTCGCGCAGAACGACCTCGTCGGACTGCCTGTTCTTTCCGCCGGTGAATATGCGCACGTCGACGCCCTTAGCGTCGGCCTTCA
>JAVBSZ010000064.1:0-3847 GCA_031556415.1 Opitutales bacterium
GTCAATCTGCGTCGTGGAAAGGTCCAGATGTCCGGGCATTTCGCGGATGGCCAGAAGGTTTGGGCCTTTTGGCAGCAGGTGCGTTGCGAAGGAATGGCGCAGTATATGCGGGTGCGCGACGTCGCGCAGGCCCATTCTTTCCGCGTATTTTTTTATGTTGAACCAAAATGTCTTGCGCGAAAGCTTTTTGCCGCGCCGCGTGATGAAGAGCTCCGCTCCCTTGATTTTTTTGACGTTCTCGGAAACCATGGCCTGGTACGCCATTATGGCCTCCTCCGCGCTTTCGCCCACGGGAACAAGGCGCGTCTTCTCGCCCTTGCCGCGCACGCGGACGACTCCCTCCTGGAAGTCGATATCGCTCGCGTTCACCGCGCAAAGCTCGCTCACGCGCAGGCCGCTTGAGTACATGAGTTCGAGCATGGCCCTGTCGCGCACGCTCTCAAACTTGTTGTCGGCGGGCTTGGAAAGCAGAGCGTCAACTTCGGAAATTGAAAGCGTGTGCGGAACCTCCCGGCGTATCTTCGGCCGTGCGACGAGTTTTGAAAGGTCCCTGTCCCAAATTTTCTCCTCGATGAGATAGCCTCCCAGCGCCTTTACGGAACTGAGTTTGCGAGACTGCGTTGCGGGCTTGTCTTCCGCCGACACCTCCTCTATCCACGCAAGGAGATGTTCGTGCCTTGCATTTGCGAAATCATCCACGCCCTTTTTGCGCAGGAATTTTGCGAAGAGACTGACGTCGCTCACGTAGGACGCGCGCGTGTTTTTGCCGCGCCCCAGTTCCATTTCGAGGTATAGCGCGAATTCCGAAATGGTGCTATCAAGCGCGTCCGCGGCCATGTTTTATCTGGATTCCAGGAGCTTTTTGACGGCCGCCGTGACGGGAAGCTTTGACGCCTTCACGTCGTCCACTATCGAAGCAAGCATGGATTCAATGCGCGGGTTTGAATAGAACTCCCTGAGCACCTCCTCGTCCAGGACGGAGAAGAGCCACTCCTTCTTTTGCAGCACCCTGCGCTTTTCAAAATACCCGCTCTGGGTCATCTTTTCCCTGAAGCCTTCAAGCTTCCTCCACGCCTCCGGTATTCCCATGCCGGTGAGGGCCGAGCAGACGTCGCAAAAGGGGCTCCAGCCGGGCGTGGGGCTGCGCAGGAAGTGCAGCACGCCCGCGAGCTCCGCGCGGCGCATCATGGACTTTTCCACCATGTTGCCGTCGCACTTGTTGACAAGTATGGCGTCCGCAAGTTCGACGACGCCCTTCTTGATTCCCTGCAGTTCGTCGCCCTGGGCGGCCAGCTGCACGAGGAGAAAAAAGTCAGACATCGACCTGACGGTGACTTCGCTCTGACCAACGCCTACGGTTTCAATCAAAATTATTTCAAAACCCGCCGCCTCGCAAAGGAGCGTCGTCTCCCTGCTTTTGCGCGCCACGCCGCCGAGCATGCCGCCCGAGGGCGAAGGCCTGATGAAGGCGTTTTCATTGCGTGAAAGTTTCTCCATGCGGGTTTTGTCTCCCAGCACGCTACCGCCAGTCACCGAGCTTGAAGGGTCAACCGCAAGCACGGCGACCTTCATGCCCAAGTCGCACAAGTATGAACCGAGCGCTTCGATGAAGGTGGATTTGCCGGCGCCCGGCACGCCCGTGATGCCGATTCTGAAAGACTTTCCCGCGTGCGGGAGCAGCTCGCTTACGAGCTTCTGCGCCTCCTCAATGTGCGCGGGAAGGTTGCTTTCAACGAGCGTTATCGCCCGCGCCAAAATCGTCCTATTTCCTTCGAGGATGCCGCTTTTGTATTCGTCGAGCGAAAGCTTCTTGCGGCGCGAAGAGGCGCGCGCGCGCATAAATTCGCGCATGGCGCCGTCCGAATGCGCGTTGAGAACTTCGTTCGTCACGCCCTTTTTTACTTCGGTTGTAAAAAATTCGTCGCTGGCGCCCTCGGGCACCCAGTCCGGTCTGATTTTTTCGCTCATGATTCTGAAATGTCCTCTTCTTCCGAGGCGTCCGCTTCCTCCGCAAAGCCGTCGTCTATCCTGTCCTTAATTTTGACGCCGAGCTTTTCAAGTTTCCGCGCCGTGACTATCAAATTGCCCTTGCCGTGGGTGAGCGCCTTTACGGAATTATCGTATTCCGTGTTCAGTTTTTTTATCCTATCGCCCATGACTTCAAACGCCTTCACGAATCTTTCAACGGCGGCGTAGACCGAAGCGCCAAGCCGCGCAATCTCCGCCGTGTTTCGCGTCTGCCTCTCGCTGCGCCACACGCTCTCAACGGTTTTCAGAATCGCGAGCAAGGTGGACGGCGCGCAGATGACTATCTTCTTTGCAAACGCGGCGTCGAAAATTTCGGGAGCCTCCTTCATCAGCAGAGAAAACGCCGGCTCTATAGGGATAAACATCATCACAAAGTCCGGAGACTTTATGCCCTCGAGCGCGGAATAGTCCTTCTCCGAAAGCCCCTTGACGTGCGCCTTGACGGACTTTGAGAACTCGTCAAACGCGGTAGCGCGCTGCGCCTCGTTCTCCGCCGACGCGTATTTAAGATAGCTTAAGAGAGACGCCTTGGAGTCCACAACTATGTGGCGCTCCTGCGGGAGGTTGATTATGACGTCCGGCATGAACCTGCCGCCGTCTTCGGAAAGCAGCGAAGTCTGGCAGACGTATTCGCGGCCTTCTGAAAGCCCGCAGGAATCTAACAACTTTGTCAGCACCATCTCCCCCCAGTTGCCGGCGGTTTTGTTCTGGCCCTTCAGGGCTTCGGTGAGGTTCTGCGCGTCCTTGCTCAGACGCGCGTTGAGTTCGCCCATGAATCTGATTTGCGCCGAAAGCCCCTCGCCCTTTTCTGCCTGCGACAAATTCATCGCCTCCACCTTCTTCTCAAAGTTTTTGAGGTCGGATTTCAGCGGGGTCAAAATAAGGTCGAGCTGCTCCCTGTTTGCGGAGGAGAATTTTGCGCGCGCCGCGTCATAGACCTTTGCGGAAAGGTTTTCAAAATCCGCAAGGAGCTTGGCGTGCGCCTTCTGCGCCTCTTCGGAAAAAGACTCAAGCCGCTTTGAGGCGGAAAGCTCCCTCTCCTGCGCGGCGGAGAGTTTTTTTTCAGACTCCAGAAGGCGCGCGGAAAGGCCCTCGGCCCTGATGCGCTCTTCGGCCGCGCGCTGGGACGCGTCATCAATCTGCGAACGCGAAACGGAACAGGCCGCCTTCCAGTGCGACAGCCTCACGAGGCATGCGCAAAGGAGCAGTAGCGCAAGCCCGAGGCATGGCGCAAGAATATAGACTGCCGTCAAATATGGATCCATTTTCAGAAAGACTATGCGGGCGCGCCGCGTTTTCCAAATGTTTTTTTAACGTTTTTACGGGGCAAAAAAAACGAAGCTCCGTTAAACGGAGCCTCGCAAATTCCTTAAAGAAAGGGAGCCTAAGGGCTATTTCTTTATTTCCCTATGGAGAGTCCTGCGCTTCAAGGACGGATTGTACTTGAGCTTTTCAACCTTCTCCGTCTGCTGGCGCGGGTTGCGTGAAGTCATGTAACGCGACGGACGCTTGCCTTCTTTGCGGGCTTCCGTGCACTCTATAATTACTGTTTCTCTTGGCATGGTGTTTCTTTAATTAAATTGTTAAGCGACACACTCTGTTGCGATTTTCCCAAAATACAACCATTTTTTTCGAGTTTTTTAGAATTTAATATCGACACCCACGCGTATCATGCGCCCGCAAGCCGGATACCAGGAATCAAACTGGGCGTAGTTTGCGTAATCCTTGTCGAAGGCGTTGGTGAGGGAGACGAAGCCGTTGGCGTAGTCGCAAAACTTTATATTCAAAACGAAGTCCACGGTTCCGTACCAGGGGATTT
>JAVBSZ010000190.1:0-14231 GCA_031556415.1 Opitutales bacterium
GCCGCTTGAAAAGATATTCCCGACGCAGGCTGCGGAGCAGGACGGCGCGATAATCAAACCCGCGTTTGAAGCGAAGAACGTTTCCGTTTCCCCGCAGAAGTTCGCAAAGCCTAGGGTGTTCATTCCCGTTTTCCCGGGCACCAACTGCGAGTACGACACCGCCAAAGCCTTTGAAAACGCGGGCGCGCAGGCCGACATCTTCGTGTTCAGAAACGCGAATGACGCCGACGTGGAGCGTTCAATTTCTGAAATGCAGAAGCGCATTGCCTCCGCGCAGATACTCACACTCGCGGGAGGCTTCAGCGCGGGAGACGAACCCGCGGGCTCCGGCAAATTCATATCGGCCGTGTTCAGAAACGCCCGTCTGGCCGACGAAGTGATGAAGCTTCTCAAAGACCGCAGGGGGCTCGTGCTCGGCATCTGCAACGGATTCCAGGCTCTCATAAAGCTAGGCCTCGTCCCCTTCGGAGAAATCCGCGCGCAGGACACTGAAAGCCCAACACTCTATTACAACAACATAGCGCGCCACATCAGCTGCTACTGCAAGACGCGCGTGGCTTCAACCCTTTCGCCCTGGCTTGCGGGCTGCAGCCTGAACGAGGAGCACAGCGTGGCCTTCTCGCACGGAGAAGGCAAGTTCATCGCACCGCAAAAGGTTATAGAAGCCCTCGCGGCAAACGGCCAGATAGCCACGCAGTATATAGACTGCGCGGGCAACCCCAGCGCCAAGATAGAGTTCAACCCCAACGGTTCGCTGCACGCGGTCGAGGGCATCACAAGCCCCTGCGGCCTCGTACTCGGCAAGATGGGCCATTCGGAAAGGTTCGGAAAAAACGTCGGCAAAAACATTTCCGGAAACAAGGTGCAGCCCATATTCACGGCGGGAGTTCGTTATTTCCAATAATGAACGAAAATCAAAAAAGTGTTGAACTGGCTTAAAAAAGCGTCAATCTGTCTTTCTTTTAAAAATTCTAGGAGCAAATTAAAATGGGTATCATTCTTATAGCGATTTTCACGCTGATATTGGTCATAGTCTGCCTGCTTATGGCTTTCGTAATCCTCATGCAGAAACCGAATGCGGATTCCGGCATGGGCGCGGGCCTCGGCGGCGGCGTCGCGGAAGGCGTCTTCGGCGGCGAAGCCGGAAACGTGCTCACCAAGGTGACGGTGAGATGCATCATACTCTACTTTCTGATATCCTTCGGCCTCTACATCGGCTACCTTTACATGGATAACAATTCGGAAGAAAAACTTCCGGCAAAGACGTCCATCTCCGCCCTCGCGGTGAAGAATGCCGAGAAGGAAGCCGCCCCCGCGGAACCAGCGGCGCCCGCGCAGCCGGAAGCCCCCATGGCTCCCGCACAGCCGGCCCCCGCCCCCCAGGCACAATAATGAAAAAACAATTTTCAATTTGGGGCACTCTTGCGGTGCTCTTTTTTTTCCCCGCATGCGGCGCTTTTGCCCAGCACAAGGCCCCGCGCGCGGCGGACAAGGTTCACCCGCTCTCGCAGGAGGAAGCCTCTGAACGCTGGAGGGAATTCTCCTCCTCGCGCCCCGTTGCGGACTACTGCCTTGACTTCACCCTCACCCACGTCCCGCGCAGGGACGCCGAAAGTGTCTACCGCGGCACGCTCTGGGGAACGGAAATCAGCGCCGACGTCGTCATGCGCGTGATAGTCAAAAAGGACGGGGACGAAAAATATTCGGACTTCCTTTTGCGCGCGGGCAAAAATTATTCTGAAATAATTAAATTTGAAAACGGAAAGGCCGTCGTGCTCGGCGATGAGGACTGGCTTAAGCCCGTCTGCGACGGCCTCATTTACAGCGTCTTCGACATCCTCATGCCATACCGCTTCTGGAACTCCGTAAGCTACGCGGGCGCCGGAAGAATAGGCCAGGCGGTGCATTATTTTGACATCTCCGCCCCGAAGGACTTCCGCGAAAAGTGCCCCGCCCTGCGCAACGTAAAGGTCGCCCTAAGCCGCGAATTCAATTCACCCGTGCAGACGGAGATTTTCGGGCCCGAAGGCGTTCTCCTAAGGACGGTGACGCTGGACACCTTCAAGAAGGTGGACGACCTTTGGATAATGCTGAAAATCGATATCAGGGACGACGTGACGCGCGACAAGGACAAACTTAAATTCACAGCCGCAAAGCTCGGCACCAAGCTCGAAAACAAGGCGCTCATTTTCAACAGGGCGCAGATAGAAAAACAGGGCGCGCCCCTGCCGCCCAAACCCCTTCTGGAGAATTTGTAAGATGAACGAAAATTACAGAAAACTCGCAAAGGTTCTTTGCGCGCACTCGGTATCGCTCAAAAGCGGCGAGCACGTCTTTCTCGACCTCTGCGAAACGCCCGAAGACATGGCAATCGCTCTGGTTGAAGAAATCCACGCGCGCGGCGCGCACGCGCACATTGAGCTTTCAAACCCGCGCATATCGCGCAAGCTTTCAATCCTTTCAAATGAAGAGCGCCTAAAAGTTTCGTGCGAAACTCTCCTTTTCAAGCTGCAGAAGATGCACGCGTACATCGCAATACGCGGCTCCAACAACATCTTTGAAAGTTCCGACATAGCGGCGGAGCAGATGAAGCTCATCACGTCCGTCATGCGCCCCGTGAGCGACTACCGCATAAACAAGCTCAAGTGGGTCGTCCTGCGCTGGCCGACGAGCGCCATGGCGCAGCAGGCCATGACGAGCACCGAGGCCTTTGAAAAATTCTACTTCGACGTCTGCACGATGGACTATTCCAGAATGACAGCAGGCATGGACGCCCTCAAAAAATTGATGGATGCGACGGACAAAGTGCGCATCACGGGCCAAGGCACGGACCTGAATTTCTCAATCAAAGGCATCCCCGCAATCACCTGCGGAGGCGTGTACAACATACCAGACGGCGAGGTCTTCACCGCCCCCGTGCGCGACAGCGTGAACGGGTTTGTCACCTACAACGCGTCCACCGTCTATAACGGAATCTCGTTTGACGGCGTGCGCCTCGAATTTGAAAACGGGAAAATCGTGAAGGCCTCCGCGTCATCCAACGAAAAGGAACTGAACGAAATTTTAGATACGGACGAAGGCGCGCGCTACGTCGGAGAATTCGCGCTAGGCTTCAACCCTTACATCACAAGGCCCATGCGCGACATCCTCTTCGACGAGAAAATCTCCGGCTCCTTCCACTTCACGCCCGGCCAGGCCTATGCGGACGCCGACAACGGAAACTCGTCAAAAGTCCATTGGGACCTGGTCTGCATACAGACGCCCGAGTACGGCGGCGGGGAGATTTATTTTGACGGCGCGCTCGTCCGCAAGGACGGCCTCTTCGTTTTGGACTCGCTCAAAACACTCAACCCCGACTATCTTAAAAATGTCTGATACGCGCACATACGTCCACCCCGAAGGCGCGCCGGCAATGCGCGCAGACAAGGCCCTGGCGCAGTTCTTCGCGGCCGAAGTTTCGCGCTCCCGCCTGGAATCCACCTTTGCGGAGGGCAAGGTGTTTTTGAACGGCGAAAAAATCGCAAAGAAGCACGCGCTCGTTGCGGGAGACACCGTCGAACTCGAACTGCCCGAAGCCCTCAAAACGGAAGTCTCGCCCGTCGACATCCCCGTTGAAATCGTCTATGAGGACGACGACATCGTAGCCGTCAACAAGCCCGTGGGCATGACCGTGCACCCGGGCAGCGGCACGGGGGAAGACACGCTCGTGCACGCAATGATGCACCGCATGAACGGAAATTTGAGCACCGCCGGCGGCGCGCTTCGCCCTGGGATAGTCCACAGGCTCGACAAGGAAACGTCGGGCATAATGCTCCTTGCAAAAACCGACAACGCCTACTTCCGCCTCATAGAGCTTTTCTCGGAACGCGAGGTTGACAAGGAATATGTGGCCATAGTATCGGGCGTGCCGAGCGTCAGAAGCGGCGCGATAACCAAGTCCATAGCGCGCCACCCCGTCTTCAAAACAAAAATGTGCGTTGCCGACGATTTGTCCGGCAAGGACGCAGAAACGCACTGGCACACCCTCGACACTTTCGGCGGGCGCGCGTCGCTGCTTTCCTGCAAAATTCTGACGGGGCGCACGCACCAGATACGCGTGCACCTTTCAGACGCGGGCTTCCCGATTTTCGGAGACTACACCTACAAATTCCAGAAGAACAGGTTCAAGGAAATCGAACCCGCGCAGCGCGTCATGCTGCATTCGTGGAAGCTCTCAATGCCGCATCCGATAACGGGGGAGGCGCTTGAGCTTGAGGCAACGCCGCCAAAAGACTTCACGGACCTGATAGAAACTCTTAAAAAAACTTACACATATACGGACTAGTTATGGACAAAAACTACCACTTAGACACCCTCGCCGTTCAGGCGGGCTGGGAGCCGAAAAATGGCCAGGAACGCGTTGTGCCCATTTCGATGAGCACCACCTTCAAATACGAGAGCTCCGCGGACATGGCCAAGCTCTTCAACCTCGAGGCCGCGGGCTTTTTTTACACGCGCCTGGGCAACCCCACAATAGACGCGCTTGAAAAGAAGTTCGCCATGCTCGAAGGCGGCATAGGCGCAATAGCCTTCGCAAGCGGGCAAAGCGCCACGACGTCATTCATAATGACTATCTGCAAGGCGGGAGACCACGTTGTGAGCACCTCCACAATCTACGGGGGCACCTTCAACCTCTTCGCGCACACGCTGCCGAAGTTCGGCATAGAATTCACCTTCGTGGACCAGGACGCGGGCGAGGAGGAAATCAAAGCCGCAATCAGGCCCAACACCAAGCTGATTTTCGCGGAGACCCTCTCAAACCCGAGCGCGAAGGTGCTGGACATCGAGAAGCTCGCGAAAATCGCGAAGGACGCGCAGGTGCCGCTGGCGGTTGACAACACCTTCCCCACGCCCGCGCTCTGCCGCCCCTTCGACTTCGGCGCAAACTTCGTGCTGCACAGCCTTTCGAAGTACAGCGACGGCCACGCCTGCGCGATGGGCGGGATAATCGTCGACAACGGCTCCTTCAGCTTTGACTCGCCTAAATATCCGGATTTCTCCGCACCCGACGAAAGCTACCACGGCCTCGTCTACACCAAGGCCTACGGGCAGTTCGCGTTCCTCGTGAAGGCGCGCGGCCACATCATGAGGGATATCGGCAACATACTCTCCCCGATGAACGCGTTTCTCATCAACATGAACCTTGAGACGCTGCCGCTTAGAATGGAGCGCCACAGTTCCAACGCGCTGGCCGTAGCGGAATTCCTCAAGGCGCATCCGAAAGTTTCATGGGTTTCATACCCGGGCCTTGAAGATTCTCCCGAACACGCGCGCGCCAAGAAATACCTCAAGGGCTGCAGCGGCGTGCTCACCTTCGGCATCAAAGGCTCAGAGGCGGCGGCGGAAAAGTTCATGAATTCCCTGCGTCTGGCGGCCATAGCAACGCACGTGGCGGATTCGCGAACCTGCGTGCTGCACCCCGCAAGCACCACTCACCGCCAGCTTAGCGACGCCGACAAAAAGGCCGCGGGAATCCTCCCCGAGCTCGTGCGCGTGTCAATCGGCATAGAGCACCCGAAGGATCTCATCGCCGACATCGACCAGGCCCTCGCACAAGCCTAACACAGCAAATCTCCAACAAAAAAACGGACTCAACCAAGAGTCCGTTTTTTTTGTGTAATGCGAAAATTCGCAGCTTGTGATATTTTTAGAGGCTTATGACTTTGCCCGTGCGGACGGACTCGTCCGCGGCGAGGACTATGCGGAGGCTTTCCACCGCGGCGTCCATGTGCTCGCTGATGTCCTTTCCGTTGACGATGGCGTCGAGCAAAAACTCCTGTTCGCGCTTGCAGAGGCCGTCGTGGTCGGGCTCGTCCTCCGTCTTCACCCATTCGTCCTGCTTGATGAATTCGTTTTCGGAATTCTGCGCGGCGCTGTGAATGCGCAGCTGCTGCGTCTTGGTGTGGGAGTCAATATCGTCGCTCTTGCCTTCCTTTGAGGCGTTCTGCGCGTCGATAGTGATGGAACCCTTCGGCCCCCAGACGTCTTTTATGAAGAACGCCTTTTGCGAGGCCATCGGGCCCCAGCCCGCTTCGTACCAGCCCACGGAGCCGTCGTCAAACTTCACCTGGAGCTGGCCGTAGTTGTACTGGTCTTCCGCGATTTCGTCGCTCAGACGCGCGCCTATTGCGTGCACGCTGACGGGTTTTGCGCCCGTCATCTGGCACATGACATCCACATAATGCACGCCGCAGTCAACTATCGGGGACGCGCCCTTCATGAGGTTTTTGTGCACGTTCCACATGTATCCGTGAGACTGCTGGTTGAGATTCATGCGCATGACTAGCGGCTTGCCCAGCCCCTTGGCGAGCTCTATGAATTTTATCCAGCTGGGATGCTGCCTGAGAATGTAGCCGACTACGACCTTCCTATCCAGTTCCCTCGCCTTTGCTATGACGCGCTGCGCGCCCGCGACGGTCGTCGCCAAGGGCTTCTCGCAGAACACGTGGCAGCCGGCTTCCAGCGCCTTGATTGCGAAGGCCTCGTGCGTGTCCGGATACGTGCATATTGAAACTACGTCCGGCTTGGTTGCGTTCAGCGCCTCGTCAAAGTCTTCAAAGAGCGCGTACTTCCCGCCCAAAGATGCGTTGAGCTTTTCGCGCCCCGCGGGGAATTTGTCCACAATCGCGCAGATTTCGTACCCGTCTATGTTGTGATAGGCCCTACCGTGCGAGGAACCCATGTTCCCGCACCCGACCAGCATTACTTTGATTTTTTTCATAATTTTTTAAGCTCCGAAAGCCTTCCTGATGTATTCCATGTTGTGCCTCCAGTACGATGTAGGCGTGTTGTTTTCAAAATTGCGCTCAAGCACTATCCATCCCTTGTAGCCGATGTCCTTCACCGCCGCTATGCACGCGTCGACGTCGGGGTCTTTGCTGTTGAAGCGGCCGACGTTGTCCTTAAAATGTATGCGCCTTATGTATTTCAGGCCCAGCTGCCTGATTTCCGAAGGAACGTCGTACCCGTAGCGGTGCGAGTTTGCGATGTCGTAGTACATCCTCACGTTCGAGCTGCCTACGGCGTCAATGATGCGCATGTTGTCCTTGGCGTTGAGAGTGTTCTCTATGCAGACGCAGACGCCCTTCTCCTCCGCGTAAGGCGCGAGGATTTTGAGCCTCTCCACAACGGCCTTGAACTTTTCCTCGTTGACCGGCTGCCCGTCCTCGTCATTGAGCCTGCCCTTGACGAAGAAGGCCACCAGAAGGTCTTTTGCGCCCCAGTACGCGCAGGCGTCTATGCACTGTTTTGCGGCGCTTATGGCGTGCTCGTCAGAAATGAAGGGATTGTTGTTGAAGGCGCCCGCGCAGGCCGAGCATATAGGCATGCCGAATTCCGCGGAAAGCCTCTTGCACTCGTCAAGCTGCGCCTTGTCGGCGAACACTTTGAAGACGCCGTCCTTGTACGGGCTCTGCATCTCCACGCCGTCAAAGCCCGCCAGCTTTGCGTATTCAAAATGGTCCAGCTTGTCCGTGCCCGGCGCCATGTATCCGATTTTGATTTCGCCCTTTTTGTACGTTTCCGCCGCCGACAGCGTTCTCGACGCCAGAAACGACGCCGCCACACCCGCGGTAATGCTCTTCTTTATAAAATCACGTCTTGAATTTTTCATGGAGGAAATATAGCCGCAGGAGCTTTTCTTGGCAAGAAATTTAAAATTTTTTCAAAAATGAAAGTCAATTTAGTGCAATTTTTTATAATGCGAAAATGCGCATAAGACTCCGGCTTCTTTCCCTTTGCAAAAAAAATCCGCACATAAGTGCGGACTTGATTGGAAAATAAAAACTGCCGTTCCAGCCTATTCGGATTTTGACTCTTCCGATTCCTTGGAAGCGTCTTCCGGCAGGCACTCTTTTTCTTCGCATTCCTCGCCCGCCGAATCTTCCTCCACCGCGGCGGGGCCGTCGGCAAGCTCTGCGTCGGAGGCTTCGCTTTCCGAGGGGATGTCTTCCGAAAGCTCAACGTGGGTTTCGTCTTCGGCTTCGTCCGGATTCTTGGGCGCCTCTCCCGCTTTGGGCTTGGGCATGTAGGGGTTTGCTAGCAAAGTCGCATCCGCATACTCCACAATATAGCCTTCGGAAATGAGCCACATCAGTTCCGTGGAAACCTGTCTGATTTTCAGCAGATCCTCGTCGGAATATTTCAGGACTTCAGCCTCAATCTTTGCGGAATCCGGCGCGATTTTTTCAGCCTCTTCGTCTATCTCCGGAGCTGAAGCTTCGGCGGCCTGCGGCGCCTCTTCTGACGCTGCGGCAACTTCAGCCTGCGCGGGGACGACGTCCGGCGCGTGCTTGTGCTCTTCGGCAAGGGACTTCGGCGTGGAAGCCTTGGGCGTTTCAAGCCCGAGGAAAAGGTAAGGCAGCGCGAAGGAGGTCAGCCCCCTGTTGTCTGTAATGTAAGTGAAAATCTTCTGCGGGAGCTCGGCGAGCGTTTCGCCCTCCGTGAGGAATTTTCTCTTCACGGCGGAAACGTACGCGAAGCTCTTTGAGCCGCGCTTGTAGATTGCAAAAGCGCCGCGGCGCAGCCTGCCGCGCAGGTTGTTGGCGGTGACGATGGGGAACTTCCTCTGCGCGTGCAGCATCTCCTCTATGTTGCGCCTTATGGCGCCCTGCGGCAGAAGCGCGATGTTTGAGCCGCGCATGCGCACCTGCTCGTACTCCTTCACAAGGCCGTCGGCGTATTTGCGCAGGATGTAGTTGCAGGCGTTGTCCTTGGTTTCAAAGGTGTCCTCCTCGCCCTCGGCGGCTTCCTTGAGCTTGTACACTTCCCTGTGCTTCATGCTCTCAAGCCATGCGGCTATTTCATCCGCATTGCGCGAAGACTCTATGCTCGTCAAAAACCTTTCGAACGACATGTTCGGATATTTTGACGCGTGGAATTCCCGCAGAAATTCGTTGTACCTGTGCCAGTTCGGCGCACCCAGAAGCTCTCCGCCCAGCGTACATTTGTTGACGACCTGAAAGTTCCCCTTGGGAGCTTCCGCCTCAACCGTCTCCTTTTTAAAGAGCTCTTCAAGATAGTATTCAACGGCGACCCTCTTTGCGGTAGCCTCGTCCGTGAATGGCAGGTTCTGCGGCTGCGCGCAGTAGAGCGGCTTCACTTTTCCGTCTTCCGACGGCAGGTTTTTTGCCACCACTATGAAACGCTCCGGCTTTTCCAAAAACAGGTTTGCAACGTCGAAGAGCTGGTAGGTGCGCTTGAGCCTCTTCATCAGGTCGGCAAGCTTTGCGAACGCGGCGTCTTCAGGGTAGAAGAGCACTTCCATTGTGAACTTGAAGGGAGCCGTGTGCTGGCGGTTCTCAAAGCGGCCCCTGCCGCCCCTGTCTCCCTTGCCTTCAAAGCGGCGGCCCTGCCCCTTGCCCTCAAAACGGGGCCTCTCGGAAGGCGCGCCTTCCTTGATGAAGCCGCGCGGCTTGTCTGAAAACTTCCGTTCGCCGCCGCCTTCGCGCTTTTTGAATTCGCCCTTGGGACGCCTGTCAAAACCGCCCTCCCGGAAGGGCCTCTTTTCGCCGAAAGACGGGCGCCTGTCGCCAAAATTTTTCCTCGGAAATCCCCTGTCTGCGGGAGAAGAGCTGGGAGACCAAGCCGTTTGAAACTCCAAATCCGCAAGCTGGCTTAAGTCTATCTTCTTGTTTTCGTTTTCCTTGTTTTTATCTTCAGACATGTATTTGCCTTTGTTCCCGCGAGGTGCGCGGAAATGTTTTGTTAAATTTTTCGATGCGAATTGAATAGCATTTGGCGCGTCTAGCAAACTTATTTTTCCAAGTTCCCGCAGAGATAAACCGACAGCGTATTTTGATAATCGCCCCGTTTTTTTCTATTTTTCCGTGAGTCCCCTTGCTATCTCGGCTATCATGGATGACATTTGCCCCTTTTCCACGCCGTTAAAACGGATTTTTTGATACCCGCAGTTTTCGTGAAAGCAGTGGAGATATTCGCCGTCATAATGCGCTCCGTACGCCACCTGGCAGCCGCCGCCGAGGGCGCTTAAAAATTCCCTTTCGAGCTTGAGGGCATAAGTCGCCTTTTCGTCCATAAGCGGAGAGAGAAGCGGCAGAAGCTCATCGCGGCACTGCAGGGCTATCATGCCCTGGCCGACCGCCGGAACGCTAGTCTGCACCTTGAGAGGCTTGAAAACCAGCCCTTCCCATCCGGAAATACCGAGTCTTTCCAAGCCGGCGGCCGAAAGAACCGTGGCGTCCGCGGCGCCGTCCGCGATTTTTTGGAGGCGGGTGTCAACATTGCCGCGTATTTCCGACCACACGGCCTGCGGGAATATCAGCTTGAGCTGCGCGCGCCTGCGCGGGGAGGACGTTGCTATGAGCGACGGCACGCTCACGCCTTCGCGCACCACGAGAACGTCGCGCGAATCGTCCCTCGGCATGGCACCAGCGAGTGATAGACCCGAAGTTTCCTCGGTTGGCAAATCCTTTGCACTGTGCACGGCGATGTCCGCGCTTCCGTCAAGCAGGGCATCCTCGATTTCCTTCGTGAATAGACCTTTTCCGCCCTGCTTTTCCAAGGACCAGGCCTGCTTCTTGTCTCCCGTCGTCTTGATTTCGACAATTTCGAAGGAAAAGCCGTCTATCCGCACGGCGAGGTAGGCGGCGGCCATTTCTGCCTGGCGAAGGGCCAGCTTGCTTGCGCGCGTGGCGATTCTGTAAAAGTTTTTCATAAAAGAAGAGAGGCGCAAAAGCTGGAAACTTATGCGCCTCTCCGTGCAAATCAGGGTTTTATTTCGACGTGTAAGCCGCCTGGACGCCCTTGATGTTCTTCTTGGCAACCCAAGGCATCAGGGAGCGCAGACGCTGGCCCGTCTTTTCAATCTCGTGCTTTTCACCTGCGGCGAGGAGCTTCTTGTAGTTGGGCAGGCCCTTCTTGTATTCGGCCACCCATTCCTTGGTGAACTTGCCGCTCTGGATTTCCTGAAGAATCTTCTTCATGTTCTTCTTGGTGTCCTTGGTGATCACGCGCGGCCCGCGGGTGATGTCGCCGTACTTCGCGGTTTCGGAAATTGAGAAGCGCATGCCGCTGATGCCGCTTTCGACCATGAGGTCGACAATCAGCTTGAGTTCGTGCAGACATTCAAAGTAGGCCATTTCCGGCTTGTATCCGGCTTCGACCAGGGTTTCAAAACCCGCCATGACGAGCGCGCTTGCGCCGCCGCAGAGAACGGCCTGTTCGCCGAAGAGGTCGGTTTCAGTCTCTTCCTTGAAGGTGGTTTCTATGACGCCGGCCCTTGTTCCGCCGATGCCAGCCGCCCATGCCAGGGCGATTTCCTTTGCGGTTTTTCCGCCCGCGTGTATGGCGATGAGGGCGGGAACGCCCTTGCCTTCAACATACTGGGTGCGCACAACGTGGCCCGGGCCCTTGGGCGCAACCATTATCACGTTGACTCCGGCCGGGGGAACGATGAGTTTGCCGTGTATGGCCAGACCGTGCGTGAAGACGATAGTCTTGCCCTTGGTGAGATTGGGGGCTATGTCCTTTTCGTAAACATCCGCCTGCTTCATGTCCGGAACGGCTATCATGATGACGTCGGCCTTCTTGACGGCTTCGGCCGTCGGGTAGACTTCAAAGCCCTGCTTCTTGGCAACTTCAACGGACTTGCTCTTGGGATAGAGGCCGATAATCACCTTCAATCCGCTGTCTTTGAGGTTCAGCGCGTGCGCGTGGCCTTGCGAACCGTAGCCGATTATTGCCAGGGTTTTGTTCTTGAGGACGCTCATTTTGGCGTCTTTGGTTGTGTATACTTTTGCGGGCATGTTTTTTTGCTCCTTGTTTTGTCTGTATGACTAGTTTTGATTGAAAATCAGTTTTCTTCGTCTTCTTCGTCGCACTCGTCAAAGGCGACCTTTTGGGCGTCTCGCTCAAGCGCTATGCTTCCGCTGCGCGCCATCTCGACGATGTCGTAGCTCTGCAGCATGTTGAAGAAGGCGGAAATCTTGTTTGGGTTCCCCGTGCATTCGATAATCAGGCTGTCCTTGTTGACGTTGACGACGTTGCCGCGGAAAAGGCTGGCTATTTCCAGAAGCTCCGAACGGTTGGCCTTGTCGGCCCTGACCTTGACGAGGACGAGCTCGCGCGCGACGAAAGCCTCGGATTTGGAAAAATCTTTAACCTCCAAAACGTTCACGAGTTTGGAAAGCTGCTTTACGCACTGATCTACGTTGTTCTTGTCGTCCTTGACCGTTACGGTTATGCGGGAATATTTGCCGCCCATTATTGGGCCGACATTCAGCGTTTCAATGTTGAAACCGCGGCCGCTGAACATGCCCGCGACCCGCGCGAGCACTCCGAACTTGTTTTCCACCAGAGCGGATATTGTGTGTTTCATAAAGCCTGTAAAATTTGATAAAATAAAGAGTCGGCGGTCTTTCGTGCGCCGACAATGCCCAAAACTCGGGGCTTCGCCTCGGCGCCCCCTTCATTTTGGTCTACAAGTAAGCCTTCTTTTTAAATCCATTGCAAGCGTTTTTTCGCTGTCCGGATTTTTTCGAGAGCGAGACTTATTTTAAGGCGGATTTGGTTTTTTTTTGAATTTTGTTGCAATGTGAAAATTTCCAAACTAACATTGAGTCAATTTTTAACGGAAACGTATAAACTTATTCTATGACGCGCAAAGAGAGAGTAGTCAAAGCCCTGCGGCACGAAGAGACGGACATAGTCCCATACTATTGCGAATTCACGCACCAGATGCATGAGAGCGTGACGGAATTTACGGGAGACAAAAATTTTCTGGACCGCTTCAATATACATCTGCATTTCACGCAGTATTGCGGCTACCCCACGCCTATAGCTGAAAATTCCGAACATTTCGAAGACGACTTCGGCGTGGTCTGGAACCGCTCGGGCGTTGACAAGGACATAGGCATGATAGACAGGCCGCTGCTCGCCGAAGGCTTCAAGGGCTTCAAAACGCCCGTCTTGGACGAAAGCAAACTCCGCGCGGAACTGGAGAAGCTCATCCGCACGCGGGAGGACAAATTCACAATCGCGGGCATCGGCTTTTCGATGTTCGAACGTTCGTGGAGCCTCTGCGGCATGGAAGACACCCTAGCCGGAATGCTGGAGTACCCCGACGAATATGCGAGTCTGCTGGACGCAATCTGCGAATACAACTGCAGGGTGTTGGACGTCATATTGCAGTACCCCGTTGACGCCGTTTATTTCGGGGACGACTGGGGTCAGCAGAAGGGCCTCATCATGGGCGCAAAACATTGGCGGAACTTCATCAAGCCGCGCATGGCCAGGATGTACGCAAAGGCGAAGAAGAAAGGGAAATTCGTGGCCCAGCACTCATGCGGGGATATCGAAGAGCTGTTCCCAGACCTCATAGAAATAGGCCTGGACTGCTACCAGACCTTTCAGCCGGAAATTTACGACATAGAAAAGGTTAAGCGCGAGTTCGGCAAAGACCTCGCATTCTGGGGCGGCATCTCCACGCAGAAGCTGCTGCCCTGCGCGAGTCCGGAAAAGGTCGCGGAGGAAACGCGCCGCATCATGGGCGTCATGAAAAAAGGCGGAGGCTACATCGCGGCCCCAACGCACGCGGTGCCGCACGACGTACCGGTGGAGAACATAATCGCAATGCTGGAAGTTTTCGAAAACCAATAGGCGCAACATTTAATCAAAACATATATATGATGAGAAACACAATGCTGACACTCTTCACCGCCGCGCTTCTTACCGGATGCTCGCCATGCGCGAAAAAACCGTGCGAAAGCGCGCCCGCGCAAAAATACGACATCGCCGCATACTACTGGCCGGCCTACCATCCTGACCCGCGCTGGAAGGACATCAAGATTTTCGGCGACGGCAAGGGCGAGTGGCAGAACGTTTACGAGGCCAAGCCCAAGTTCGTCGGGCACGACCAGCCCAAAGTCCCCGTCCACGGCTATGACGACGAATCGAGCACAGAGGGCATGACCTGGCGCATAAACGCGGCGAGCGACTACGGCGTCAACGTCTTCATATTCGACTGGTACTGGTACGAGGGAAAGCCCTTCATCGAGGCGCCGCTCAACAAGTTCGTGGAACTAAAAACAAACAAGATGAAGTTCTACATCATGTGGGCGAACCACGACGTCATGTACAGCGGATGGTCGAACAAGGTGCACATGAAAACCTTCCCTCCGGAAGACCTCGTGTGGAGCGGCAAAGTCGATTTGCCCGAATTCAAGCGCGTTGCC
>JAVBSZ010000128.1:0-4588 GCA_031556415.1 Opitutales bacterium
AAGAAAATTCCTTGACGTTTGACTCTTTTAACTCCAATCTCCTTGCCTTTCCACAATACACCCGTCCGTCGAAATTCAGGGACATGGAAGTTCCGCAGGTTTTGATGTCGGGTAATCATGAGGAAATAGCGAGCTGGAGAAGGGCGCAGCAGCTCAAAAGAACGAAAGAAAGACGGCCCGACATTTTAAAGTAAAGGATAAGACAATGAACCAAGACTTGTTGAAAGACATAACCAAAGACCAAATAAAGACCGAGATCGCAAACTTCAAGGTTGGCGACGGTGTTCGCGTGCACACGAAAGTCCGCGAAGGCGACAAGGAACGCATACAGATTTTTGCGGGAATCGTCATAGCCAGGAAGGGCAGCGGAATACACGAAACGTTCACCGTGCGCCGCATATCCTACGGCGAAGGCGTGGAGCGCGTGTTTCCCGTCAACAGTCCCAACATAGACAAGATAGAGGTCGACAGGGAATCCGTCACGATGCGTTCGCGCCTCTACTACCTGCGCGACAGGGTCGGCAAGCAGGCCACCAAGGTCAAGGAAAAGCGCCTTTTCCAGCAATAATCGCTGAGAGCTGATCCAATAAAAAAATCCGGAGCGTCGTGCTTCGGATTTTTTTATGTTCAAAGATATGCCGTTTAGACCTTAAGTTTGCGGCATTCCGCACTGCAGTCGTCCTCTACGATGAAGTTTCCGTCTTTGAAAACTGCGGGCAGGAACACCGCGCTCTTAAGCCAGTTTTTCATGCTGTCCGGCCGCGCAAAAAAGTTTTCCGCAATCAGAAAACGGGGCGCGCCGGCGTCGGAATTTTGCAAGGCGCAAATGCCTACGGCGCTTCTGAATGCTATCTTCTGAGGGTTTTGAAAATTGGAGTCCGTACGCATTGTGTAGCCGTTTGTCCCGTCGCCGTTGGCATAGCATCCAAAGTAAAAGTATCCGTCATTATAACAGATTGTCTGGATCCCCATTACGGAATCCCATGCGGGAAGCTCGCGGCGTTTTATGAATTTGAATTCCGCGTCGTATTCGTAGACGTAGTTGGGCTTTCCCGCTACTCCGCCCCCCACCACATGGAGTTTTCCGTTGAGACATTCTATGCCGCCCGCGCCGTGCACGAGTTCGGGAACTGCTTTTTTATCCAGCAGATTCAAGTTTGCGTCGTAAATGTAAATCCAGCTGTCGGCGCCTTCGTTTTGATTGAACTCGCCGAGATTTACCGCAACGTAAAGTTTTCCGTCAGCAAAACAGCAGTCTCCGTGGTGTGTGAGTTTGTCGACGCTCTTTAAAATTTTTCCGGACAAATCCGTTTTGAACAGCTTTGTGGTGTAAGTTAAAAACAGATGCCTCCCGTCGCTGGCGACGCCTTGAATATGTTGATCGTTCCAGCCTTCGTTGATGAAGCTTTTTTGAATGTCGGGCGCGCTGGGCTGTTGACTGGTCAGGCTGGCGCAGCCCGAAACCAGAAGGGCGGCGCAGATTATAGAGGATGTGATGGATGTTTTCATAAATTTTTAATGTGCGCGGGCATTCGTTTTTGCAAATCTAAATAAGCCTCATTTGCGCGCCCTAGGATGCGCGCTTGAATAAATCTCCTTCAGCTGCTTCATGTTCAGGTGCGTGTATATCTGCGTGCTTGAAAGGCTGGCGTGCCCCATGAGCTCCTGAAGCATGCGCAGGTCCATGCCCGCGTTCATAAGGTGCGTGGCGTAGGAATGGCGGAGCTTGTGCGGAGTGATGTTGACGGGCAGGCCGGCCTTCAAAAGGTATTCGCGCAGCCTGCGCTGCACGCGGCGCGGGTACATAGGTGTGCCGCCCTTGGGGTGGAGGATGAAATATTTTTGCGCGACGCCTTTGCAGAAATCCTCGCGCCATTTTTTAAGCAGCTCAAGCGCGGGTTTTCCTATGGGGCAAAACCTCGTCTTGCCGCCCTTGCCCAGAACGCGCGCGGTACCGAGCGTCATATCCATGTTCTCCCACTTCAGGGAGCACAGTTCGCTCACGCGCAGACCCGCGCCGTAAAGCAGTTCAAGGCAGAGGCTGTCGCAGAGCGCATCGCGCACGGACGCTTTTTTTTCATCTGGCTGCGCGCCTTGGTTTTCATTGGCGGCGGAAACGGGCGTGGCCAAGAGCTGCGGAACCTGCGCCGTGTTTAAAAATACGGGGAGATTTTTTTCCAGCTTCGGAAGCTTCAGCGCCTCAAACGGGTTGTTCTGCGCGAGCGAATTCTGCTGCATGAATCGGTAATAGGTGCGCAGGGCGGAAATCTTGTTGTGTATGGTCGTCTTTGCCGCCTTGCCGGAGAAGCTCGCAACGTAGTTGCGCGCAAGGATGCGCTTTGCTTTTTTGATGTCTCCGTCAAAGAACTCGTTTTCAGAAAGCCAGAGCGCCCAGCCGCGGACGCTGCGCGCGTAATTGTCAAGCGTATGTTTTGAATAGCGGCGCTGGTTTTTTATCCAGCTTAAAAACTTGTCCAGCTCCGGAATGTCCGCACATACGTTTTCCGGCGCGCGTTCCGTCCCGCTGTCATCACCGCCATGCATCTTTAATTAAAAAGGTTTTGGGTAAAGTTAGCCAGATACGCGTCAACAAATTCGGACGCGAAGAGATAATACACCACGCCGCCAAGGCAGAGCCAGGGGCCGAAAGGAATCATGCCCGACGCGTCCTCTTCGGAATCCTCCGCGTCTTTCTTGGATTTTTTTTTGCCGCCCTGTTTTTTTGCCGCGAACATTTTTGAAAGCATTATGATTGGAAATATCAGAACGCAGCCCAACACCGAGCCTCCGAATATCGCGAAGAAGGCGCCCTGCCAGCCGCAGAATGCGCCTATGCAGCCTATGAGCACGATGTCGCCTTCGCCCATGGCCTCGCGCCTGAAGGCATAAGTTCCAAGAAGGCGCATCCAGTAGAGTATGCCGCTTCCCGCCGCGACACCCGTCGCGGAGATGAGGAAGGACTTTATGGATGATACGAAAAACGGATAGCCGTCCATCTGCGCCCCGTGCAGGGATGGCAGGGCGCAAGAAATGATGACGCCCAACACCATTCCGCCAACGGTAAGGAAGTCCGGAAGGTGGAGGGTGTCTATGTCTATGAATGTCGTCGCTATCATAAGCGAGGAAAACACCGCGCCGACAATAGCCATTTCCAAAGAAAAATTCAGTGCGAGGTAAAGGAATATGCACGCCGTCAGAAGCTCCACGAAGGGGTACCTGAATGAAAAGCGCGCCTTGCAGCAGCGGGCCTTTCCGCCGAGCAGAAACCAGCTTAGAACCGGGATGTTGTCAAACCACGCTATGCGTTTGCCGCACGCGCAGGTGGAGGGCGGGCGCAGTATGGATTTGCCGTTTGGCAGGCGCAGTATGCACACGTTCAGAAAGCTGCCGACGCACGCGCCGAAGAAGAAAAACACCGTCGGCACGAACCACGGAAACGCGCCTGTGAACTGTGCGTAATCTGACATGTCGAATTAGTTAGAGGATGGATTGCAGGCGGTCGAGCATAAATTCCCCGAGTAGCGGCCCGCCTGTCCATATTTTCAGCGATTTCGCCCCCTGCCAGGCGAGCATTGCAAGGCCAGACTGCGCCCTTAGCCCGCGCCTTTGCGCCTCGATTACCGACTGCGTCTGCGAACCTTTCCTGTACGCCATGTCGAAAAACACGCAACTTTGCGGAATGTTTGAGAAATCCGAAACAGCCGCGTCGCCATCTTTAATGCCCACGGAGGCGCAGTTGACTATTATCGAATTCCCGGGAATATCTGAGGGCAGGGCGGCGTCCAAAATTCTTCCCTCTGCGCGGAAATTGTTGGCCGCAAGGTCGGCGCAGAGTTTGTTCAGATTTCCCGCACTCCTGTTGAAAATCACAAGGCTTTCAACGCCCCGCATCGACGCGTAAAAAGCCGCCGCGCGCGCCGCGCCCCCCGCGCCGATTATGACGAGCGAAGCCCCCTTAAACCCGCGGCCGAAATTCGTTTCAAGCGCCCGCTCAAGGCCGAAGCCGTCGGTGTTGGAGGCGCGCCAGAGTCCGCCGTCATTGGTGAAAGTGTTGGCCGCCCCTATGAGGCGGGCGTTCTCGTCCAAAGTGTTCGCAAAGGGAAGGGCGAGCTGCTTATGGGGCAGCGTGAAATTTATTCCGCGAAAATTTTTCTTTTTGAAAATGTCGAGAGCCTCTGGGATTTCTTCCGGAGAAATTTCAAATTTGTAATAGTGCCAGCCTGCAAAGCGCGCGTCATTTTTTGAAAGCTCTTGCAGCGCCGCGTTGTGCATTTCAGGGCTTAGGGAATGCGCCACGGGGCTTCCCACCACGCAGAGCGCAACGGGCGCGAAGTTTTCCCTTTTAAGGTCATCAAGCGTGCGCAGCTTTTCCATTTTAAATGCGCTCCCTTTCGCCGAAGAGCGCCGTACCCACGCGAAGGATTGTGGAGCCTTCCGCCACGGCTTCTTCCAAGTCTCCGCTCATACCCATTGAAAGTTCAGGCAGGCGTACGCCGAAATCCGCGCGCAATTTTTCCGCGCAAAGGCGCAGGTTTTTAAAACATCCGGCGGCAACCAACGGGTCATCTGAAAGAGGGGCGATAGTCAT
>JAVBSZ010000045.1:0-3969 GCA_031556415.1 Opitutales bacterium
GGCAACGGCGCCAGCGCGAAATACCTGAAGCGCGCCGACGTGGACAGGTGCGACTATTTTCTTGCCATGACCGCGCACGACCAGCTCAACATGGTCGCGTGCGCGCTGGCGCACAACATGGGCGCGCGCCACACCGTGGCAAGGGTGCATGACGAGGTGTATTCGGACAACTCAATCGTCAACTACCAGGAATATTTCAGCATAGACACCGTCCTGAACCCCGAGGCGCTCACGGCCGTGGAGCTCGCAAAGTCAATCCGCAACCCCGAGCGCGTCACGCTTGAAGACTTCGCGCGCGGGCAGGTTGAGGTGCAGCACATAGAGGTGAGCGAGGGCGCGCGCGTGCTGGGGCGCCCCCTCAAAGACCTCGCGCTGCCCAGCGACATCCGCCTGGGCTACGTGCAGAAGGGCGGCGTGCACGAGGTGGCCACCGCTTCCACGATGCTCGAGGCCGGAGACAGAATCACGGTAATCGGAGCGCCTGAAAAGATTTTTGAAAAGAAGGCCTGGTTCACAAACGCCGATATAGGCGGGAGCGTGCGCATAGTGATTTCCGGCGGGACTGAAACGGCGATATCGCTTGTGCGCCTGCTTTCAAACCCGCGCTTCAAGGTGCGAATAATTGAGGAGAACCTCTGGCGCTGCAAGGAGATCGCCGAAACCTTCCCGCGCGTGACCGTCATCAACGGGAGCGCGGCCAGCCTGCGCCTCATGGAGGAGGAGGAGATAGGCACCGCGGACTATTTCATAGCCTGCACTAAGGATGACGAGCAGAACATTATGACGAGCCTCCAGGCCAAGAAGCTCGGCGTGAAGAGCGTGCAGCTCGTCATCAACAAGCCCGACTACGAGCACGTTCTGCGCAGCATCAGCGGCTACCTCGACATCACGGTGACGCTCTCCCCGCGCAAGGCCACCGCGAACGAGATTCTGAAATACGTGTCAGACAAAAAGCACCTGATTGTAGGCTCAATCGAGGGCAGCGAGATAGTCTATGCGGAGGTGAAAATCCCCAAAGACGGCGTCGTCGCCGGCAAGACCCTGAAGGAGGCGCAGCTGCCGCGCGGCACCCTCGTGGCGGCGCTTATGAAGCGCAACGGCAAGGCAAAAGTGCCGGGTGCCGACGACGTCATAGAGGGCGGAGACAGGCTCATAGTCATCCTCAACAAGGCGGACATTTCAAAGGTCATAGACGCCGTGCACGGCAAGTAGGACGCGCGCGCTTTAACTGAAAATTCTAGAATGAACTACCCCCTGATATTTAGGATGCTCTCCTTCCTGCTGTGGATAATGGCGGGGGCCTTCGCGCTTTGCATGGGCGTGTCCATATTTTACGACGGAAACATCGCGGAGGCCTCCGCGCTGACGTCGTGGGTCACGTGTTTTGCCATTGCGGTTTTCTTCGCGCTCTGCCTGTATTTCCCGAGCAGGGCCGCCGCGCGCAAGCTTTACAAGAAGGAGGCTCTCTGCGCAATCGGCCTCGGGTGGATTTTCTGCATACTGCTTGGCTCGCTTCCCTTCGCGCTGATTCTGCACTGCTCTTTGGGCGACGCGTTTTTTGAATCCGCAAGCGGCATTACCACGACGGGCGCCACGGTCTTTTCAAAGCTGGAGACGCTGCCGCGCAGCATACTTTTCTGGAGGGTGCTCTCGCACTGGCTAGGCGGCCTGGGCGTTGTGGTGTTCTTCGTGGCGGTTCTCTCCTCTTTGGGGGCGGGCGGAAGGCTTCTTTTTTCGAGGGATGTGGGGACGCAGTCTGAAGGCGACAGCGCGCGCATACACCAGAGCGCCATGCGCATACTCTACCTTTATCTGGGCATGTCCGCTCTCTGCTTTTTGGCGTACAGGTTCTGCGGCATGGGCTGGTTTGACTCCGTATGTCACATGATGAGCACCGTTTCAACCGGCGGCTTCAGCAATTACGACAACAGCCTGGGCCACTATTCCAGCGCGGCCATAGAATGGGTAGCGGTGCTCTTCATGTTCGTGGGCGGAGTGAACTTCACGCTGCTCTACCTGGTCGTGAAGGGGCGCTTCAAGGCGGTAAGAAAGAACACGGAGCTCAAATGGTACGCGGGCATACTCGCGTTTTCCGCGCTGGCCATAGCCACATCCATAATCAGGTTTGACTCGCTCACGGCGGGCGGGCTTCTTGACTCTTTGCGCACCTGCGCCTTCAGCGTGACGAGCGTCATGACCTCCACCGGCTTCGCCTCGGCGGACTACAACATGTGGCCGCCGGTCGCGCACGTGGTGATTTTCTGCCTGCTGATAGTGGGCGGCTGCTCGGGCTCCACCAGCGGCGGCATAAAGGTTGTGAGGGTGGCCGTGGCGTTCAGAATGTGCCTTTACGACATAGAAAAATCATTCCGCCCGCGCGTGGTCAGGACGCTGCGCCTAAACGGACACCCGCTTGACGAGCAGGCGGCCGGGGGCACCCTGAGCTTCATCATGCTCTACGCCGTCATCGTTATATTCATGATGCTGCTCGTTTCCATAGTTGAAAGGGATCTCTCTTTCACGGGCTGCATAACGGCGGTGGTGGCCTGCATGTCGAACATAGGCCCGGGGCTTGCGGAAGTGGGGCCGGCAAACACCTACGGCTTCCTTAACGAGGCCTCCAAATTCATCCTCGGGCTCACAATGATAATAGGCCGCCTTGAGCTTTACGCAATTCTCGTGCTCTTCATGCCCTCCCTCTGGAAAAACTTTCAATAGGCGAATTATGATAAAACTCGGAGTCAACATAGACCACTGCGCAACGCTACGGCAGGCGCGCTACCGCGACATTTCCCCAACGTCGAAAATAATCGTTGAGCCGGACCCGATAGACCTGGCCCTGCTTGCCGAGCGCGCGGGGGCGGACTCCATCACCGCGCACCTGCGCGAAGACCGCCGCCATATCGTGGACCGCGACATTTCCGAGCTGCGCAAAAATTTGACGACAAAGCTCAACCTGGAAATGGCCTGCACGCCCGAGATGCTCGCAATCGCTCTCAAGATAAAGCCGGATTACGTCTGCATAGTGCCCGAAAACCGCAGGGAGGTGACCACGGAGGGCGGCCTGAGCATAGGCAGAAAGAAGTCGGATATCTCAAGGGCGGTTTCCGCGCTTTCAAAGAAGGGCGTGGACTGCTCAATATTCATCGATCCGGATTTGGAGCAGGTTTCCCTCGCGCAGGAGGTGGGAGCGCAGACTGTGGAGCTTCACACGGGCGCCTTCGCAAACGCGTGGAGCAACAAGATGAAGAAGCGCCTTGAGCTTTTTAGGATACGCGAGGCGGCGGAATACGCGCTGCGCCTCGGCCTGAAAGTCAACGCGGGCCACGGCATAAACTACCTGAATATCGGCGACCTCACAAAGCTTGCGGACTTCAACGAATTCAACATAGGCCACAGCATAATTTCAAGGGCGCTTTTCTGCGGCATTGAAAGTGCCGTCAAAGAGATGAAGGAGCTTATGAACTCGTGATGGATGGCATTCCACAGAATTCCCAAATTGTGGGCGTTGGCATAGACCTCGCCGAGGTGTCGCGCATTGCGTCGCTTCTGGAGCGCCACGGGGAGACCTTTCTTAAAAAGACTTTCACGCAAAATGAAATTGCATACTGCTCCAAAAAGGCCGCACCCGCCATGCACTTTGCGGCGCGCTTCGCGGCCAAGGAGGCGGTGGCAAAGGCGCTTGGCTGCGGAATCGCCGAGGGAGTTAGCCTCACGGGTATTTCGATAGAAAACGACGCCCTCGGCAAGCCCGAAGCCGTGCTTGACGAGGGAGCGCGGCGCAGGCTTGAGGCTATAGGAGCGGGCAAAGTGCTCGTCAGCCTCACGCACACAAAGGAGCACGCGCAGGCGATTGCCGTGGCCGTAAAATGAAAATCCTCCATCCAATACTTTCCAGTAAAGATGCCAACGCGCTTGAGGAAAAAATTCTTAATGGCGATGATGCAAAAACGTACGCCGCTATAAACG
>JAVBSZ010000131.1:0-2642 GCA_031556415.1 Opitutales bacterium
TCAAGCTGACAAAAACCTTCCTCAAGGAATGGCTTTCAAAATACAAAAATGCCGACGAGCTTAAGGCGGCGGCCGGGGAATTTTACAAGGGCAAAAAAATCGTGGTGGACTTCCCTTCGCCCAACACCGCAAAGCAGATGCACGTGGGGCACCTGCGCCCCATGGTGATCGGCGAGGCCGTCCAGCGCCTTCTGCGCTTTTGCGGCGCGGACGTCATTTGCGACAACCACATAGGAGACTGGGGAACGAACTTCGGCATCCTAATCTACGGCATCAAGACGGAAAATTACGACCTTGAAAAGCCCTCCGCCAACCCGCTTGAAGACCTCGAAAAGCTTTACAAGCTCGGCAGCGCGAAGGCCAAGGAGAGTCCAGAAGCCGCAAACGCCGCGCGCGAAGAGCTCGTCAAACTCCAGAACGGAGACGCGCAAAACACGGCGCTCTGGGAGAAAATCACCGACATCAGCAAGGAGGCCTTTGAGAAGATGTACAAGCTGATGTCCGTCACTATAGACGTGACGCTCGGCGAATCATTCTACCGCGACAAGGTTGAGCGCATCTACAAAGAACTCACGGAAACCGGCCTTGCGGAGGAGAGCCTCGGCGCGCTAGTCGTCTTCCTCAAAGACCACGACCGCTTCAAAGACCAGCCCTTCATAATACGCAAGAGCGACGGCGCCTCAAACTACGCATCAACGGATTTGGCAACCGTTCTTTACCGCACGGAGCACTTCAAGGCGCAGGAAATCATCTACGTGACCGACGCACGCCAGCAGGACCATTTCCAGCAGCTCTTTTTGACCACGCAGAAATGGTTTGCCGCAAAGGGCTACCCGCTTCCGGACCTTCGCCACGTCTGGTTCGGGACGATACTAGGCGAGGACGGCAAGGCCATCAAGACGAAGAGCGGAGAGCCCGTGCGTTTAAGCGCCCTCATCGACGAGGCGGTGGCGAGGGCCAGGCGCATAGTTGACGAAAAAAGCCCCGACATGCCCGAGGCGGAGCGCGAAAAAATTTCAAAGGTGGTCGGTGTGGCGGCGCTCAAATATGCGGACCTCTCTCAGAACAGGACTGGAGACTACACCTTCGCGTGGGACAAGCTTTTGGCGTTTGACGGCAACACCGCGCCCTATCTGCTCTATGCGGCCGCGCGCATGCATTCGATTTTCCGAAAGGCGGGCATATCTCCCGACGAGGACTTTTCAGAGGCCGCGGGAGAGCTTGAGACGGAACAGGAGCTCGCCCTCGCGCGCAAGCTCGCGGCGCTTCCGGCCGTCTTCGAAATGGCCCTTGCGGAATTCCGCCCGCACTACCTGTGCACCTACCTCTTTGAACTGGCGGGGATTTTTTCCGCCTTCTACAACGCCGACAAGGTGATTGTGGACGACCCCGCCGTGAAGGCGCGCAGGCTCATGCTCTGCTCGCGCACGCTCAGAATTTTGGAGGCGGGCCTGCGCCTGCTTGCCATAGAACCATTGGAGAAAATGTAATATGAATATCAGCACAAAAAAAGGAGACGACGGAACAACAAGCCTCATGTTCGGAAGGCGGGTTTCAAAGACCTGCGCCCATCCCGAGGCGTACGGCGCTGTTGACGAATTTTTCGCGGCGGTGGGGCTGGTGCGCTCCTTCGCCATATCGCGCGAGGAGAACGCTTTTCTTATGGAGCTGCAGAAGGCGCTCGTCAAACTGATGACGGAGCTTGCCACCGCCAAAGAAGATTTTCACCTGCTCGCGGACAAGAAAATCGAAATCCTTTCCGACACGGATTTGGACTTCCTCGAAAATAAAATCAAGGAGATTGAGGCAAGCGGCGTGAAGTTCACGGGCTGGACCGTGAGCGACGAGAATTCCTACCAGGCCTCCGCGGGCCTAGCGCGCGCCATATGCCGCAGGGCGGAGCGCGAAGTTGTCAGGCTGAAAGAGGCGGGCATGCTGGCAAGGGATTTCTCCCTTAAATACCTCAACAGAATGTCGGACCTGCTCTGGCTTTTGAGCGTGCAGTAAGCTTATGCTGAAATATTTTTACGGATCAATCGCCGTCACGGTGCTCGGCTTCGCGGGAGCGTACGCGTGGGCGGAGCATACGCACGAGGGCGGGCTTTCGGCGGTAATGGCGGTATTCTTCCTCTCGATACTGGAAGTGACGCTCTCGTTTGACAACGCCATTGTCAACGCGCAGAAGCTGAAAAATATGACGCTGATATGGCGCAAGCGCTTCCTCACCTGGGGCATACTCATAGCCGTATTCGGAACGCGCCTGCTCTTCCCGGTGCTCTTCGTCGCGATATTCGCCAAAATGGGCCTGATGGAGGTTCTGAAGCTCGCAATTTACGACGTGGACAAATACACGCAGCTTCTGCACGAAATCCACGCGCCGCTGATAACTTTCGGCGCGACGTTCATGGCAATGCTTTGCCTATCCTTCTACATGAATTCGGAAAAGGAGGAGGATAGCATCTGGCTTGGCTGGATAGAGCGCCCTCTCGCAAAACTCGGCAAATTCAGGGTTTTCCCCACCATGCTCAGCGCTGTGCTGCTGGTAATCACCGCGTTTTTCGTGCGAGAGCAGGATTTTACGAAAGTGCTAGTCGCGGGGGCTGCGGGGATTATCCTCTATGTCGCGCTCACGGCGGCAATAC
>JAVBSZ010000123.1:0-4917 GCA_031556415.1 Opitutales bacterium
CCCGCGTAATAGTCTCCTCCCCAGGCGGGCAACGTCAGCCTGATGCTGTTGTAGCTTGATTCGCTGCCGAAGTTGTCGCTGAGCACCTCGCTCGTCCATGCGAAGTGGGAGCCGTAGCGCGAGAGCGTGTATTCTATGGTCTGCAGGGCGATGTCGCTGTAATATTCCTCGTCGTCAAAAAGCAGCGCGCGCGACACTTCCGAAAGCGGGGACGAATGCGTGCTCAGGTTGACGCCCTCTATGTTGTAGCGGGCCTTGTTCTTGTCGCACCAGCCGTTTGCGGACTTGGCTTTGAGATAGGCGCCTATGTTGTAGAGGGCGTCGGAAAGGGAGCAGTCATAAGGCTCGCGCAGGTACGAGGTCTCAAAAATCTTCTCGTTGGCGGTTTCAAGGCCCTTCTTCCAGTCTCCGATTTCGCTCATCAGGTACCACGAGGCCTCCAGCCGCTGCCCCGCGCTCTTGTAGGAACCCATCCCCGCGAGGACGGGGGAGAATATGGCGGTCTGCGCGGTTACGGTGTCGGGGTTGGCGGTGGAGAAGCCGTAGAGGGAATTTTTTGCGTGCGTCCATTCAAACGGAAGGACGTCCGGGTCCGCGACGAGCGCGTTGACCACGGAGCCGCTCCCCAGCGCAGTTTCAAACATCACCATGGGCTGCGATGTGAAATTGTTCGTCACCTGCTTTGGCGTCTCCATCATGCGCTTGAGCTGGAACATGCTGGGAAGCTCCACCGCGCGCACGTCGGCCTTCGCGTATTTGTTGAAGCCGAGGAAGCCCACGGAATAGTATCCGGCTTTGGACACGTTCATGCCCACGCTCATCTTCGCCACGGGGCTGTCGCCCTTAAGCTCAATCACTGACTGCGCGCCGTTGGAATAGTCAACCCTCAGAGACGTGTCTCCCAGCTTCGTTATCGAAACGGGCAGGAGTATCTCGGAAGTTCCGACCGCGTAAGGGTCCATCCCCGAAATCTGTATGTCCAGCGTTTTTCCATCCACCACAACCTGCGACGTCGCGGAAGGCCATGAGGAAAAATAAGGCGTTTCGGAGCGCGTGAGGCTTTGCGCGTATATCAGGAAGAGAAGCTCGTCGGAAATCACGCCCTGGCTCTTCCACGTTCCGCCGTCCATGAGGCTGACCTTGCGCGTCCACACCTCCTCATTGCAGAGGTTTTTTGCGCGCGTGTATTCTATCTTCGCGGCCGAATTTTCTATTGAGACCGTAGGCGCGTCCGGAACCTGGAAGAACTCGAAATTGCGGGGGAAGGACGATATGTAGACGTAGTCCATCACCTCCGGAATGCGCCTGTATGTTCCCTTTGAAAATGAAGGGGAGGTGTTCGGGTTGAAAGAGGCGTCCTGCGTGAGGAGGACGGCGTCGCTGCGGCAGTAGGAATCCGTCCTCATGAGGCTCAAGACGTGCTCTCCCGAGGCGGCGTAGACGAAGCCCATGAGCTCCCAGTAGAAGCCGTCGCGCCTGTGCGAACCCGCGTAGCCGGGAAGCGTAGCGCCGTCGAAGGCCACGCGGTACCTGCGCGTGGCGGGCCTGTCGTTGGCGAAGTCCGCGCTCCTGGCCCAGACGTAGTACTTGCCGCTTTTTACAAGGTTTATCCGCGTGAAGGGGCTTGAAATGCCGCCGACGGTGGTGAGCACCTTGTCGTTTATGTGCGTGGCCATGGACCAGTCCGCATAGAACTGGAAGTCTTCGCTCTCTATGAGGAAGGTTTCGTTGGCGATTGGCGTGGGGTTGCGGAAGTCCGAGGCGTTGGGGTCGTAATTCGGGTCCTGCGTGAAGCATATTCCGGCGCAGCGCGCGTAGTTGGCGAGCGCCTTGAGCTTTATCTGGAAGCTCCCCGCGGAAAGGGAGACCTTGTCCAGCTTTGACCATATCCAGGCGTTGCCGCCGCGCTGCGTGTAGCCTTTGAGGCGCGTGCTTACGCCGTCCAAGCGCACCTCAAAATAGCGCGGCCACTGCTGGTCGCCGACGTTGAATTCGTAAGCGCAGGCCCACACGTAATATTCGCCGGAGGACGGCGCGGTGGCGGTCACCGTGGGCAGGTTGCTTTCTCCGGTGTCTGCGGGGTTTTTGAAAAGCATGGGGCTGCCGTTGTAGGTTGCTAGAGTCCATCCGCCGCGGGAAAAGTCCGCCGGCTCAACCGTGAAGGTGTCGTAATGCGGATATCCGCCCTGCCTTTCCGCCGCGGAGGGGAAAGTCTCCGTGGGATTCTCATTCGGATCCTGCGTCAGGTAGACGGCGTCGCACCTTACGTATGATGCCTTGGCCTTGAGGGACACATGCCCAAGCCCCTCCTCCAAAGACGCCGTGCCCACTTTCAGCCACTTCCACGCGCTGCCGCCCAGGCGGCCGTAGGCGAGCGTCGGCATGAGTTCGCCGTTTATGCGCACCTCGTAATTGCGCGGATAGTCCTCCTCAAGCTGGTCGAATTCGTAGGAGCGCGTCCACACATGGTAGAGGCCCTCTTTTGAATTGAATTTGTGGGACGCCTCCGCGCCGTCTCCAACCGCGTCTGAAACGAGCGCAGTCTCGCCCCTGTACTCAGCGCGTTTCCACTGCATGGGCGTGGAGAAATTCTCGGCCTCAATAAGGAAGCTGTCGTAATCCGGCTTCCTGACTTCGCGCTGAGCGGAGGGGAAATTGGAATGCGCAAAGGCGTCGGAAAGGTCCTGCGTGAGATAGACGGCATCGCAGCGCGCGCCGTCCGCTGCGGCCCGCAGAGAAAGGGTTATGCCGCCCTGGGCAAGCCACACCTTCCCCGCTTCCTTAATGGTCCACGCGCCCGAGGCCGTGGAGTTGGGAACTGAAAAGCTGTTGGCGCCCAGATTCACCTGCAGCGCCCCCTTGGACTGGTCGGCATAATCAAATGAAGAAACCCAAAGGTAGTAGTACCCCGCCTTCATCACGTTGATGCGCGTGGAGGCCTCGGACGAACCCGAAGCGCTTTGGATGTGCAGATGCCCCTCGCCCTCTAAAACGTCGGCAGATTCCGCGTCCTTTTCCACCCGTTCCCATCCCGCCGCATCGGCGAATTCCTCCGCCTCAAGGAGCATGGATCGGTATTTGAGGCGGTACTTTTCCCTGCCGGCGAGAGTCGACATTTCCGCATTAGGGTCAAAGCCCTTGTCCGTCGTGAAGAGAAGCGCGTCTATGTGGACATAGTCCGCCAAAGCTTTCAGCGAAACGCTCGCCGTCCCTTCGGAGAGGAGTGAGGTTCCCACGCGCTGCCAGCGCCAGGTGTTGCCGCCGAACTGCCCGTAGCCCCTGTGGGGCATCAGCACGCCGTTGACGCGCACCTCGAAATAGCGCGGGTACTGCTGTGTTGAGGTTTCAAATTCGTAGGTGCTGACCCACACATAGTATTCGGCGTTTTTGGGCGGGTTGAATGACGTGACCGCGGACGAGGACGATGCGGATTCCGAATTTATGCCAGGCATGCCCGCGTAGCCGCCGCTGTTCCAGCCTGCGGCGATGTCGGAAAAATCCTCGCACTCAATCAGGAAGGTTGTCTCCGCTGAAAAAGCCGCGATGTTTGAAAAAATAAAAACCGCCGCCCCAAAGAGCATCTTCAGGATTTTGGCGGGGAGATTGAGGGCGCAGCCCATAGCGTTTAGGAGGGATAAATTTCAGGGGATTTTAAGTTCCTGAATTTTGCATATTCCAAAAGAATTATACAAGCATATTCACCGCCCAAAATAAACGCCAGACATTGCGCGTAAAATAAAAGAGGCGTTTCATTTTAAGCGGCTGGATTTATAGCCAAAAGCGCTCGTCAAATGCTTACTGGAACGCCGGCGCGTTCTCAACGCGCTTTTCAGCGGGCTTGCCGTCCTTCCACTCGCGCTCGGTGGTGGTGGCGCTCACGCCCGGGGTGAAGGCCTGGGGCGCGGCGTCAACGTCCAGCCCCGTGCTCTCGCAGGACTGCGTCAAAAATGCGGACGCGAAAAGTGCGGCAAGAATGAATATTTTTTTCATAAGCTTTGGCTCCTTAATCCCTCATGTTGGCAAGAAGCTTGACGGAGAAATCTTTAACGTTCGGATTTGTGGCCACGGCGGAAATATACTTGGTTTCACCCGGGGCGATGGGCACGGTGCGCCAGTTAGACGTCACGGAGGAATCCGCCATGCCGTTTGCGTCAAACCACTCAAACTTGTAGTTGACCTGCCTGTGCGCGGTGGAGCTGTTCACAAGCTGCACCTGGACTTTCAGAAGCCCGCCCTCGGAAGACTCGTTGACGCCGCCTATGTAGGCGAAGTCGTCAAGGCCGATGTCGGTGATGACGCGCTTGTCCTTCACCATTTTCTTTTCGCCCTGGGCGTCGGCGCGCTCAACGGTGTTCATTGAGGAGCACGCGCCCATGAGGAGCGCCGAAGCCGCCAAAAGTGCGATGATGATATTTTTCATATTTTTAAAGTATACTAGATGATGCGCCTGAAATTTTAAAGAAGAATATTTGCGCTATTTGTCAAACGCCCAAGCGGGAATATAGTTTCATTTTTTCGCATCGCTTTCCGCGTTCCATTCGGCGGCCTTGCGTTCCCAGTCTTTCAGGGCCTTTTCCCATGATGCGGGCTTCTTTTTGCCGCTTATGCGCGAGTCTATTTCCGCTATGCTAGGACGGCGGGTGCTGAAGCCCTGCGCGGGAACCTCGTAACCGCCCAGCTCCGCTATTGAATTGACGATGATTTTCCTGAAATTGTCGTTGTTGTAGTTCCAGATGTTGTGCCAGCCCGTGAAGGCGAAACCCGTCGTGCCGTTGGCGTTTTTGCTTTTCCAGATTATGACTGTGGGCCGGCCTTTGAGAGAGCGCACGTACTTGTTGCCTGAATGCCTGCCGTCGGCGCGCACAAATGCGTTGTCGGTCGGAACCGCCTGAGCTATTTTCGTAAAGTCCGCGCCCT
>JAVBSZ010000141.1:0-4377 GCA_031556415.1 Opitutales bacterium
TCCGCGCCGCCTATGATGCCTATTGAGGCCGCTTCAGGCGTTGAGAAGCCGATGAACATCGCGCCGATGAAGGTTGCAAATATGCCGAACTGGGCGGCGCCTCCCAAAAGCAGCGTCTTGGGGTTGGCGATAAGCGGGCCGAAGTCCGTCAGCGCGCCGACGCCCAAAAAGATGAGGGGCGGGAATATCTCAAGCAGGATGCCCTGCTGGATGTAGTAGTAAAGGCCGCCGCCGTGGCTGCTGTAGACGCTGATGATTTTGTCGCCCAAAAGTATCTTCTGGCCGACGGTGGCGTTCACTTCCGTGACCGTGCCCGCGGCGTTCGCCCAGATGAGCTCGTCGGCGGGGCGAACCTTGAGGGGCTTGCCCTGGAACTGCACGTCATAGTATACGTTCTTCCACGGGTGCGCCTGCGATGTCTTTGAGACTATCGCCACGAGGTTGGGGACGCCGAGCTTGAGCTTGTCCGTATCCTTGCGCGCTTCGGCGTTCGTCGAGTCGTCAATGAAGGCGAAAAATTCGCTTATGGCCTTCGAGGCTTCCGCATCCTGCGCCTCGGCATTAGCAGGAGTATTGATGAAGTCCGCAATGTTCTTCGGCGTTTCGCGCACGGTGCGGGGCATTGTGATGTAGTCCCCCCTCTGCGAGAATACGTATGAGAGCTCCCCGAAGCCCGTTGAAACCACGGGCCCTGCGGGCTGGTTCGTCATGCCGACTGTCGGCAGGTTCGCGAGCAGCGCGCCGAAGGCGATGGGGACGAGCAGCAGCGGTTCGTATTCCTTGGCCACGGCCAGATAAAGGAGCACGAAGGCCACAAGCCACATGACCAGCATGCGCCAGTCAAGGTAGAAAAACCCCGTGTTGAGCAAAAGTTCTTTTAAACTGTCTATCATTTTTGTCTGTTCTTCCTCTCTGCGCCTTTTTGGGGCCGGAGGCTGTTAAAGATTGGTCAAAAAAATTCCGGTTTTCCGCGCATGGGCGCGCAAGGCCGAAACTACGCGAAGGTGACCAGGGGCTGGCCTTCCGCAACGCTCTGGCCCGCAGCCACGAGTATCTGGCCTATAGTGCCGGCCTTGGGCGCGAAGACGAAGGTGTTCATCTTCATGGCTTCGAGCGTGACAATCTTGTCGCCCTCCTTGACCTGCTGGCCGGGCTTGACGTCCACGGAAACCACTATGGCCGCGAGGGGGCAGGGGATGCCGTCTCCGGAGGCGGATACGGGGGCCGCAGGTGCTGCGGGAGCCGCTGCGGGGGTTGCGGCGGCAACGGCTGCGACGGGCGCGCCGGCGGCGGGGCGTGCGGCCGCGGGGGCTGCAAAGCCGCCGTCGAGCATTTCGACTTCGACGTCGTAAGTTTTTCCTTCAACTGTGATGCGTAATTTCTTCATGGTGTCTTGGTGTTTTTAAATGTTATTTTTTCGGGTTGCGTGTGGAGAATATGGACTGCCTTCCGCTTTGCGCCCAGCTGGCGTCGTGCTCGGCGGGTTTGACGGAGAGTATCCTGTACTTTGCGCCCTCCATGGCAGCAAAGACCGCCGCGCTGATGACCGCTAGTATGCGGGAGTCTTCGCCGCCTGCGGAAAGGTTTGGCTTGGGCGCGCCGCTCTGGGTTGCGAGGACTTTTTTTGCCTCCGCAACTATGGCGGCGTCCGCCTGCTTTTTTGCCTGCGCCTTGTCCGCCGCGTGGAAGAGAAAGCCCACAATCTGCGTGATGCCCGCAAGGCCCCAGAGGACTATGCAGACCATGATGAAGCCGAGCGCCAGAAACTCCAGCGTGTTGGTTATCTCCTCCCAACTCTGCGGATACTGCGGGACGAATGCTGCTGAAAACATATTCATTTTTTGAATATTCCTTATTAAAGCGGTATGTTGCCGTGCTTCTTTGGCAGGCGCGTTTCGCGCTTTGAAAGAGTGTTCCTGAGCGCCATTGCGAGGACTCCGCGCGTTTCCGACGGGTCTATGACGTCGGTCACCATGCCCTTTGAGGCGGCCTGGTAGGGGTTGGAGAACTTGGCGCGGTATTCTTCGCGCAGCTCCTCGCGCTTCGCCTTCGGGTCCGCGGCGGCGTCAATTTCGCCCTTGAAGAGGACGTCGACCGCGCCTTCCGCGCCCATGACGGCGATTTCCGCAGTGGGCCATGCAAAGACCATGTCCGCGCCCATGTCCGAAGAGCACATGGCCAGATACGCTCCGCCGTATGCCTTGCGCATGATGAGCGTGATTTTCGGAACGCTTGCGGAAGCGTATGCGAAGAGCATCTTGGCGCCGTGGCGGATTATGCCGCCGCGCTCCTGCGCGAGGCCGGGCATGAAGCCGGGCACGTCCACCAAATTCACAATCGGAACATTGTAGACGTTGCAGGTGCGGATGAAGCGCGCGGCCTTGTCGGACGCGTCGATATCGAGGCAGCCGGCCTTGAAGGCGGGCTGGTTGGCTATGATGCCGACAACCATGCCCTGCAGCCTGGCAAAGCCGACGACTATGTTCTTGGCGAACGAACTCTGTATTTCAAAGAAGCTGCCCGCGTCAAACACCCTGTCTATCACCGCATGGACGTCCATGGGCAGCTTGGAGCTCTCGGGGATGATTTCGTTGATGCCCGCGTCCGCAGTCCTGTCTATGGGCTGTGAAAGGTCATGCGGGGGTTCCTGCACATTGTTGCTGGGAAGGTAGGAGAGGAGCTTCGCCGTCAGTTCGAGCGCGTGGGCGTCGTCATTGGCGATAAGGTGTATGTTGCCGGAGACCGCCGCGTGCGCGTCGGCCGTCGCGAACATCGCAAGGTCCGCCTTCTCGCCCGTGGCCGCGGTGATGACCTGCGGGCCGCAGATGAAGAGGTTGGAGTTGGTCTTCGTCATGATGATGAAGTCCATCAGCGCGGGGCTGTACGCAGCACCCCCCGCGCAGGGGCCGGCGACTATCGAAACCTGCGGCACCACGCCGGAGAGGTTCACGTTCTGCCAGAAAATCTGGCCGTAGCCGGAGAGGGATTCGACACCTTCCTGGATGCGCGCGCCGCCGCTGTCGTTGACGCCGACGACGGGCATGCCGTTCTTGCCCGCGTACTCCATGAGTTCGCAGATTTTCTTGGCGTGGTTGCTTCCGAGGGAGCCGCCGCTGACGGTGAAGTCCTGGCTGAATGCGGCCACTTTTCTGCCGTCCACAAGGCCTATGCCGGTGACGATGCCGTCGGAGGGAAGGACCTTCTTCTCCATGCCGAAGTTGTGGCAGTTGTGCTCGACGTGCATTCCGAATTCCTGGAAGGTGCCGGCGTCGAAGAGTTTTTCTATTCTTTCGCGCGCGGAGAGCAGGCCCTTGGCCTTGCGCTTTTCAAGCTTGTCTTTGCCGCCCGCGTCGAGGGCGAGCTGTCTGCGCCTTTTAAGGTCGTCCAAAAGTTTTTTGTCTATCGCCATGGTGTTTTCCTTGCGTGTGTTGAAATGTTATTGGCAGCCGCAGTCGCCGTCCTGGCAGATCTCGGTGAGGACACCCATGGTGCTCTTGGGATGCAGGAACGCAATCTGTTTGGAATGCGCGCCTATCTTGGGCTCCTCGTTGATGAGGCGCACGCCCTTTTCCTTGATGTTTGTCAGGGCCTGGCGGATGTCTCCGGTTTCAAATGCGATGTGGTGCACGCCGCCCGAGGGGTTCTTTTCAAGGAACTTGGCTATGGGGCTTTCCGCGCAGGTGGGCTCAAGCAGTTCTATGTGGACGTCTCCGACCGTGAAAAACGCGGTCTTGACCTTCTGTTCTTCCACGGTTTCAACGCCTTCGCATTTGAGGCCGAGGGCCTTTTCATAGTAGGGCAGGGCTTCGTCTATTGAATGAACGGCTATGCCGATGTGGTCGATTTTCTTGAGCATTTTTGTATCCTTGAGAATTTTTTGGAGCGTTTTTGGTTAAAAATGCAATTGACCCTATTTCTATAAGGAAGAAAGTCAATAAATTTTGAAAAAAAAGCCCCCGGGCCTTTAGAATAAAGGGCTTGGGGGATTCCGCTTTGGCTCCTGGCTCTGCGGGAATATTTTCAGTTCAGGCCCTTATAAATTCGGAGAGGATGCCCTCCACTTTTGAGACGGTGATGGGCTTCAGCAGTATGGCGTCAAATACGCCGTCGAGGTTCTCCGCCTGCGTGTCCGCCGTCACGGCCACGACGGGTATGTGCGCCGTCTCTTCCGCGGCCCTCGCGTGGCGGGCAAAGGCTTCGCCGTCCATCTCCGGCATCCAGAGGTCGGTAAGTATTATGTCCGGCCTGCGCTCTTTTGCGAGCTCCAGCGCCTCGCTTCCGCGCAGGGATTTTATGACGTCCACGCCCAGCTTTTTGAGTATCGCGCCGAGGACGTTGAGGTTCATCTCCACGTCGTCGAGGATGAGGACGCTCTTC
>JAVBSZ010000071.1:0-13360 GCA_031556415.1 Opitutales bacterium
GCCGCGAAAACGCCGAGCCCGGCGAGGAGCTTTACGACCTCAAAAACGACCAGTGGACGCAGAAAAACCTCGCCAACGACCCCGCCTACGCGGAGGTAAAGGCGCGGCTCAAAAAGCAGATGCGCGACTACCAGCTTAAGACCGGAGACCCGAGGGCGACCGGAAAGATGGAAATTTTCGAGGAGACGAGAAAGCTCGTGGAACGGCGCAAGGCCAACGATTACAAGGATGCGCAGCCCGAGTGGAAGGAGAAGCCGAAATCCAAGTAAAAAAAGCGGCATTTTCGGTCTCCAAATCCGCCCCTGTGGAATTTCCGCGCGGGCGAATTTTTTGTTGAGTTTTGATAGGGAAGGGGTAGAACTCACGTGTTTTTTTATGAATAGAACTATTCAACAGGGTTTTGACGCCAAAAGCGAGCAGGGCTTCGTGTACACGAGGCTGGACGAGGTCATAAACTGGGTGAGGTCCCATTCCGTATGGCCGCAGCCCATGGGGCTTGCGTGCTGCGCAATAGAGCTCATGGCTGTCGGCGGTTCGCGCTTTGACATAGGCCGCTTCGGCATGGAAGTCATGCGCTTCTCCCCGAGGCAGAGCGACTGCATGATAGTTGCAGGCACCGTGACCTACAAGATGGCCGGCGCAATCAAGAGGATTTACGACCAGATGGCGGCCCCCAAGTGGGTTATCGCCATGGGTGCGTGCGCATCCACGGGCGGCATGTTCCGCTCCTATTCCACCCTGCAGGGCGTTGACAAAATCATACCGGTGGACGTCTATGTGGCGGGCTGCTCGACGCGCCCCGACGCGCTTTTGGACGCCCTCATCCGCCTTCAGGACACAATCGGCACGGAGCGCTCCACGAAGGCGCTTTTCAAGGCGGACTAATTCTTTACCACGGCTTTTAGATGGACTCGCAAAAAATTCCAACCCTCCTGCCTTATCTGACTCCGCGCGCTGGGAATGACGGCATTCCGGCTTTCAACTGCCCTGCGGACAAGCTTTTTGAGGCTGTAAGCGCGCTTAAAGACGCCTTTGATTTGCAGACTTTGAGCGACATCGCCGCCTTCGACATGGGCCTTGACGCCCCGAAGGATGCGCGTTTCGGCGCGGCCTACCACTTCTTTTCGCACACGCGCAAGGCGTATCTGAGGCTCGTGACGCTGTGCGCGGATTCCGAAAACCCGGAGCTTGCAAGCATCGTGAAAATCTACCCCGCCGCGGAATGGCAGGAGCGCGAGGCCTTCGACATGATGGGGATAAAATTCACAAACCATCCGGACATGCGCAGGATACTCATGTGGGACGCCTACACGTGGAACCCGCTTCGTAAAGATTTTCCGCTGGCCGGAAACCCCGCGCCGCTGCCGGACTCCTTTGAGGGCAATGAGGACGCCACCCGCGTCATCACCACACCCATGGAGGGCGGCCCCTTCACCTCGCCCCGGGGCGACGCTTTTGCCCCCGCGCGCGAGCCGCGCTCAAGGGCCTAAATTCGGGAAGACTTTTAAATGAACAAAGACAACAAGGAAAATTTCACACAGGGCCAGATAGGCGAGACCATGACCCTGAACATAGGCCCCTCGCACCCCTCCACGCACGGCGTCCTGCGCCTGAAGGTGGACTTGGACGGCGACCTCGTGAAGAGTTGCGACCCCGTCATAGGCTACCTCCACCGCGGTCAGGAGAAGATAGCCGAAAACATGACCTACAACCAGTTCATCCCATATACGGACAGGCTGGACTACCTCGCCCCCCTCTGCAACAACGTGGCCTTCGCCCTCTGCGCGGAGAAGATTGCGGGCCTTGAAATCACGCCGCGCTGCAAGGCCGTGCGCGTGATATGCTGCGAGCTTTCCAGGATAGCCAGCCACCTCGTCGGCCTCGCCGCCTACGCCATGGACGCCGGCTCCACCACGGGCTTCATGTACTTTTTCACCCAGCGCGAAAAGCTTCTGACGCTCTTTGAAGAGCTCACGGGCGCGCGCATGATGGCGTCTTACGCCAGGATAGGCGGCCTTACGCGCGACATCCCCGAAGGCTGGCTCGGCCGCGTCAACGCCTTCCTCAACCAGTTCCTGCCCGCAGTGGACGAAATCGACGCGCTCATAACGCGCAACAGGATATTTATAGACAGGACCGAGGGCATAGGCGTAATCAGCAAGGAGGAGGCGATGGCGTGGGGGCTTACCGGCCCGAACCTGCGCGGAAGCGGCGTGGATACCGACCTGCGCAAAGACCTTCCATACCTCGGCTATGAGAATTACGATTTCGACGTGCCCATCGGCGTGCATGGCGACGCTTATGACAGATGGCTTGTGCGCATGGAGGAGATGCGCCAGAGCGTGCGCATAGTGCGCCAGGCCATAGAGAAGATGCCCGACGGCCCCGTCAGCGTTTCAAATTCAACAATCACGCTCCCCGCGAAGGACAGGGTCCTGCGCAACATGGAGGAGCTCATCCGCAACTTCACAATCACCACGCAGGGGCCCGACATTCCTAAGGGCGAAGCCTATTTTGAGGCGGAGAACCCGAAGGGCGCGCTGGGCTTCTATATAATGAGCGGAGGCGGTGGCGTCCCGGACAGGGTTAGGATACACGGGCCCAGCTTCGTATCTCTCAGCATACTTTCAAAGCTCCTCCCGGGCCACCATTACAGCGACATAACCATAGTCCTCGGCTCTTTGGACTTCATAATGGGCGAGTGCGACAGGTAGTTAAAACAAGGCTTTCAAATGGAAATATCTTCAGAACTGGACGCGCAGATAGACAAGATTATCTCGCAGTACCCCAAAAAGAAGTCCGCGGCCATGGTCGCAATGCACCTAGTGCAGGAGACTTTCGGTTTTTTTGACGACGGCGCTGTCAGGTATGTCGCGCGCAAGCTGGAAGTGGAGCCCGTGGAAGTCTACGGCATGCTCTCATTCTACCCCATGTATTCCGACAAGCCGCGCGGCCGCGTGCACATAAAGGTGTGCCGCACGCTTTCATGCGCGCTGGCCGGCGGCATAAAGTTGGGCGCGGAAATTTCAAAGCGCGTGCAGTGCCCCATGGGCCACACGGACGAGAAGGGCGTGTACACGCTCGAATTCGTGGAGTGCCTCGGCAACTGCTCGGAAGGCCCCAACGTGCAGGTCAATGACAAGCTTTACGACCATGTCTCTCCCGAGCAGGTTGAGAAGTTCCTTGAAAAAGTCTCTGCGGCGGATGCGGACGGCTCCCTGACGGCGCGCCCGTCAACGGCCGCGCCTGCGGGCGATGATTTCAACAGCCCAGAATACAAGGGATAATTACCATGCCGGCTAAAGAAGAAAGAATAATTTACAGGCACATCGGCGTTGAAGGCTGGACTGCGGACATAGGCTGCTTCATGAAGGACGGCGGCTATTCCGCGCTCAAGAACGCGGTTTCCAAAGCCCCGCAGGAGCTCTGCGCCGAGGTTGAAAAATCCGGCATCAAGGGGCGCGGCGGCGCGGGCTTCCCCATGGGCATGAAGTGGAAGTTTCTTGACCGCAAGAGCGGCAAGCCCGTCTACCTCATCTGCAATGCGGACGAGTCCGAACCCGGAACCTGCAAGGACAGGCTGCTGATTTACCAGGACCCGCACCAGATAATAGAGGGCATAATGTGCGCCTCTTACGCCGTGCAGGCCGCGCAGGCATTCATCTATATCCGCGGCGAATACATCAACGGCTACAGAATTCTTCTCAGCGCCATTGAAGAGGCGCGCGCAAAGGGCTTTGTGGGCAAAAACATCTGCGGAAGCACCTACTCCTGCGAAATCACCGTATGCCGTGGCGCCGGCTGCTACATCTGCGGAGAGGAAACGGGCCTCATATCATCCCTCGCCGGCGAGCGCGCCTACCCGAGGATAAAGCCGCCGTACTTCCCTGCGGTCATGGGCCTTTACGACTGCCCGACAGTCGTCAACAACGTTGAAAGCCTCTGCTGGGTTCCGCAGATATTTGAGCGCGGAGGCGAGGCCGTATCAAAAATCGGCGTTCCCACGGACCCCGGCACGCACGTATGGGGCGTCAGCGGCCTCGTTCAGAAACCCGGGCGCTATGAGATAGTTTCGGGCTCCTGCACAATAGGTGAACTGCTTTACGACCTTTGCGGAGGCCCGCTTTCGGGGCGCACTTTCAAGGCGATAATCCCGGGCGGCTCGTCAATGAAGCTCCTCAAGTGGGGTGAAAAATTCCAGTTCAAAAATGCCGACGGAAGCGTCGTCGAGAAGGCCGTGGAGGACGTTCCGCTTGACGCGCAGAGCTTCATGGCCTGCGGGACGGCGCTGGGCTCCTGCGGCATGATAGTCATGGACAACACCGTGGACATGGCCGAGGCGCTCGCAAACCTCAACGCATTTTACGCGCACGAAAGCTGCGGGCAGTGCACGCCCTGCCGCGAAGGCTCGCTCTGGATTTCCAGAATCACAAGGCGCATTTGCGACGGCTGGGGCAAGAAGGAGGACGTCGCGCTCCTCATGGACATTGCGGACAACATCTGCTCAAAGACCATCTGCGCGCACGGCGAATCCGTGGCGTGGCCCGTGCAGAGCAACGTGGGCAAATTCAAGGACGAGTACCTGGCCAAGATTGAGCGCCAGGGCATGATGGGCGGGCAGGCGCGCCTCGACGGCAATTCTTACAGGCTTATATAATGGAAGAGAATCTGGTTAACATAAACGTCAACGGCGCGGATTTCAAGGTGCCGGCGGGGCTCAACGTGATAGAGGCCTGCAAGCAAGTCGGCGTTGAAATACCGCACTTCTGCTACCACGAGCACCTCAAGATCGCGGGTTCGTGCAGGATGTGCCTTGTGATGACGGGCACCCCCGCGCGCGACAGGGCCACGGGGGAGCTCCTTAAAAACCCCGACGGCTCCGCAAAAATAGCGTGGGCGCCCAAGCCCGCCATAGCCTGCGCCACGAACGTTTCCGAAGGAATGCACGTCATCACGGATAACGAGGCGGTTGACGCGTGCCGCAAGGGCGTGCTGGAATTCATCCTCCTCAACCACCCGCTTGACTGCCCGATTTGCGACAAGGCCGGCGAATGCGCCCTTCAGGAGTACGCCTCAAAATACGGCCGCGCCGAGAGCAGGTACACCGAACGCAAGAACGTCAAACCCAAAAACGTGGACGTGGGCGGGAAGATAGTTTTGGACGCGGAGCGCTGCATACTCTGTTCGCGCTGCATACGCATAGGCCAAGAGGTCTGCGGCAAGGATATTTTTTCTTTCACAAAGCGCGGCAGCAAGACGGAAATCTCCGTCTACCCGGGTGAGGAGATAGATTCCAACTACGTGCTCAACGTCGTCGACGCGTGCCCCGTTGGCGCGCTTACCGAAAAGGCCTTCCGCTTTGCAATGCGCGCGTGGTTCCTCAAGATGACAAAGGGCATTTCCGCCGAGAGCAGCGCTGGCGTCAACACCTGGGTGTGGTCGCGCGAGGATGTTATTTACAGGATAACGCCGCGCAGGAATGACTCCGTAAACAAGTCCTGGTGCTGTGATTTTGACCGCTACACCTTCAAAAAGATGCAGTCTGAAAAACGCCTTGAAGGCGCGCGCATAGACGCGTCGGTCTGCGATTCCGCCTACGCGCTCAAGAGGGCCACGGAGATACTCTCGCTCTCAAAGGCCGCCATCGTCACCAACGGCTGGCAGACTTTGGAAGAGCAGTACGTTGTGGGCAAGCTCGCAAAAAGCCTTGGCGCGGAAATCTACATGGCAAGCCACCTGCGCGCGGAAGACGACGGCATGCTGCTTTCTATAGACGAAACGCCGAACCTTCGCGGAGCGTTCGCGGCGGGCATCGTGAAGGAATATCCCAAGGCGAATTTGGACGCGCTCGCCCGGAAGGTCAGAAGCGGCGAAATCAAGACGATACTCTGCCTGCGCGAAGACCTGCTCTCACTCGGCTTTGAGCAGAAGGATTTCAAGCTGGCCAACGTGGTCTACTGCGGCGTGTTTGAAAACGCCACGTCTAAGGAGGCGAAAATCGCGCTTCCCGTGCGCACGGAATTTGAGAAGGGCGGCCTATGGATAAACAGGCAGTGGAGGCTGCAGGAGTTCTTCCCCGCCATCGCGGCGCCGGAGCACACGCTTGACGACCTTGATTTGCTTTTTGCCTTCCAGCGCAGCGCTGAGGGCGTGCAGTTTGAAACGCCGACTCTCGCGGAACTCAGGAATGTCGTTTCATCGGAAATCAAGGCGCTTCCCGCAGGCTGCAAGGCCGGCGAAAGCGGCGCGCCGCTTGACCCCTCCGCGTTCGCGAGCGTGGAATTCCCCGAAACAAACGCCTTAAACTTTACAAAAAATGCTTAGCGAAAATTTGACAGTCCTGGCGCAGGCGGCGGAAACGTCCTTCCCCGCGTGGTTTGACACGGCGCTCTTTCTGGTGCTGAAAATAATATACGCGTTTGCGGCGATAATGTTCGTGATGTCCTTCGCAGGCTTGAGCGTGGTTGCGGAGCGCAAGGTCTGCGCCTTCATGCAGGGCCGCTACGGCCCCAACCGCACGTCCATACCGTGGGTTGAGGCGATACCATTTGTGGGCGTCGCGCTCAAAAAGGCCGGACTCGTGCAGCTTGTGGCGGACGCCCTCAAGTTTCTTTTGAAGGAGGATCCTTTGCCGGACCACGTCAACAAGCCCTGGTTCCTCGCCGCCCCCGTGCTGGCGCTCACACCCGTGCTTGTGGCAATCTGCGTTGTGCCTTTCTCCATAATCTACGCGGAGGGCGGGGCAATTCCGATGTCGGTGGCAAACGTTGACATCAGCCTCCTGCTCGTGCTGGCCGTCGGCTCCCTCGGCGCCTACGGCGCGGTGATTGCGGGCTGGTCTTCAAACAGTAAATTCCCCTACCACGGCGGCATAAGGGCCTCTGCCCAGATGATAAGCTATGAGCTGACCATGGGTATCTGCGCGGTTACCGTCGCTCTCTGGCTCGCCCCGCACGTGAAAAACCCGCTCAGTCTTTTTGAAATAGCCAACGCGCAGAGCGGCCTGTGGCTCGTCATCGTGCAGCCGCTCACGGCGCTCCTCTTCTTGATAGCCATTTTCGCAGAAACAAACAGGCTGCCCTTTGACATGGCCGAGAGCGAGACGGACCTTGTCAGCGGCTTCCACACGGAGTACGGCAGCTTCAAGTTCGGCCTCTTCTTCGTGGGAGAATATGGGCACGTCGTCGTGGCTTCGGCGATTTTTGTCACGCTCTTCCTCGGCGGCTGGAACCCCTTCCCGGGCCTTGCCTGGCCGGAAAGCTGGGGCTGGGTGAGCACCGTGCTGGGGCTTCTCACCTTCGTGGTCAAAGTGCTTTCCATGATATTCTTCTTCATCTGGGTGCGCTGGAGCGTCCCGCGCTTCAGGTATGACCAGGTGATGAACCTAGGCTGGCGCACCCTTATGCCGCTGGCCATTGCGAACCTGCTTTTTTACATGCTTTTGAGCGCGCTCTTAACGGTATAAGAATTTAGGAATTTTGAAATGTCTATAATAGTAGAAAGAAAAAAACTCAGCCTGCTGGAAAAGACCTATCTTCCGCAGATAGTCGGCGGGCTGTACATCACGCTGAAAAACTTTTTCAGGCCGAAGGTGACGCTGAGCTACCCTGACCAGCGCCCCGTGATACCGCCTCATTACCGCGGCGCGCCAACCCTCGTCAAAGACCCGGACGGGCGCGAGAAGTGCGTGTCATGCCAGCTTTGCGAATTCGTCTGCCCTCCCAAGGCCATAAAAATCACTCCGGCGGAAATCCCCGCAGGCGGCGAATATTCTCACATAGAAAAGGCGCCCAAGGAGTTCCAGATAGACATGCTGCGCTGCATATTCTGCGGGATGTGCCAGGAGGTCTGCCCGGAGCGCGCCATAGTTCTGCAGAACGAATTTTCGCTCAATTCCCTCACGCGCGAGGAGCTTGTCAGGAACAAGGCGCAGCTTTACGCCGCGGGCGGAACGCTGCCCGACAAAATCAAAAAATGGTCGCGCGTCAAGGAGAACGAAGCGTTTGAAAGGGACAGCCACTGATGGAAAACGAAATCCTATTCTACATATTTTCCGCGCTCGCCGTGGGCGGGGCGCTGGGCGTAATCCTCGTAAAGGGCTACGTGAACGCCGCCATGAGCATGCTTCTGAGTATCCTCGGCATCTCCGCGCTGATGATACTGATGAAGGCGTACTTTGTGGGTCTTCTGATGGTGATGGTGTACGCGGGGGCCATAATGGTGCTCTTCGTGTTCATAGCGATGCTCGTGGGCGGGCATGAGAGCGGGGCCAAGCTTTCGGCGCGCATAAAGCTCGCCGCGCTCTGGGCTTTGACCGTTGGCGCGGGCGCCTGGCTTGCCGACACCTGCCCAGAATTTTTCGGGCGTCCGGCGGCGGGCGGCGCGGAACTTCTTGCTGATTCAAAAAACTACGGGCTGCTCTTATTTTCAAAGTACATGCTGCATTTCCAGATAGCCGGCGCGCTGCTGCTCGCGGCCATGGTCGGCGTGATTGTCATAGCCAAGGACAAGGCGGCCCCGAAAAAATACAAACGCGATCTGCTTTAAGAACATGGAAGAAATCACATTCAATCATTATCTGATACCCGCAATCGCGGTATTCCTGACGGGCCTTCTGGGCGCGCTTTGCAGGCGCAACGCCATAATCGTATTCATGTGCATAGAGCTGATGCTCTGCGGGGCCATGCTCGCCATAGTCTCATTCGCGTCGTTCTTCAACAGCCTTGACGGCGCGGTTTTCGCCTTCTTCATCATGGCCGTGGCGGCCGCGGAAGTCTCCGTCGGCCTCGCAATCATAGTGCAGCTTTTCAAAATCAAGGGCACCGTGAAGCTCGACAAATACCAATCGCTCGGGGACTGATTTTTATGCTAAACCACCTGACTTTCATACTCTTTTTCCCGCTGGCCTCGGCGGCGCTGATATGCCTTCTGCTGCGCAAGAGCCCGAAGCTATCGCAGCTGGTATCGGTCGGCTCAAGCGCGCTCTGCTTCGCCGCGCTTTGCTGCATGTTCTTCACGTCCGGCGCCGAAAGCCTCAGGCATTTCACGCAGTCTTTCGACATGTTCTCACTGGGTGACTTCACCCTGAAATTCGGCTTTCTCTTTGACGGGCTTGCCGCGAACATGATATTCGTGGTCTGCTTTGTGGGCATGCTGATACACTTTTTCAGCGTGGGCTACATGGACAAGGAAACCTCAAAGCCGCGCTTCTTCGGGGGCCTGAGCTTATTCATGTTTTCCATGACGGGCATAGTTTTTGCGGACAACCTTCTGATGATGTTCCTATTTTGGGAGTTCGTGGGCTTCAGCTCCTACATGCTTATCGCGTATTATGCGGACACCGCCGCCGCGCGCGAGGCGTCCAAAAAGGCCTTCATCGTCAACAGGGTGGGGGACTTCGGCTTCCTGCTGGGCATAATCTGGTGCTGGCATGCGCTCGGAACGGTCAATTTTGTGGAAATCGGCGAAATCATGAAGGCGGATCCTTCAAAGGCGTGCACGGCCATGGGGCTTCTCGTAATGTGCGGGTTCCTGGGCAAGAGCGCGCAGCTGCCTTTGCAGGTCTGGCTGACGGACGCCATGGCGGGACCAACGCCCGTATCCGCCCTCATACACGCGGCCACGATGGTCGCGGCGGGCGTCTTCATGATGTGCAGGCTGGGGATGATGGGCTTCCTCACTCCGGAAGTTCTGGACACGGCCCTCATACTCTGCTCTTTGCTTGCGGCGCTTGCGGGAATCTGGGCGCTGGGGCAGACGGACGTCAAAAAGACTCTGGCGTATTCCACCCTCGCGCACCTAGGCATAATGGGCGCGGCGGTCGGCCTCGGGCTCTACGGAATTGCGATGTTCCACCTGACGATGCACGCCTTCTTCAAGGCCGCGCTCTTCCTCGTTTCGGGCTCCGTGATACACGCGTGCCATCATGAGCAGGACATGTTCAAAATGGGCGGGCTCTTTAAGAAGATGCCGCTCACGGGCCTGGTGGCGCTTGCGGCCAGCCTCTCGATAATTTCATTTCCCTTCTTTGCGGGCTATTACAGCAAGGACGCCGTCCTTGCGGGCGCCTTCGCCGCGGCGACGGACGGCGAAAGCTCTGTGCTGTGGACGGGCCTCGGCCTTCTGCTCTTCGCCGCGTTTATGACGCCGCTCTACACTGGCAGGCTCTTCTTCAATGTGTTCCTAGGCAAACCGCAGAGCGAGAGCGCAGGCCACGCGAAGGAAAGCTCCCTTTGGATGACTCTGCCGCTTCTCATACTCGCGGTATTTTCCGTCTTCGGCGCGCTCGGCGTTGCGGGAGCGATGCCCTGGGCGGGCGGTCTCATGAACGGCGCAATGCCGTCCGCGGCGAACGAAGTCATTTCGTCGAGCTACGCGGGCTTCCACCACGCAATTTCCGAGAACGCGCGCATGCATACTTTTGAATACGGCGTCCTCGGCCTTGCTTTGATTTCGCTCGTTATTTCATATATAGTTTACGGAAGGAACAAAGGCTCCGACCCTCTGGAAAGGCGCCTGCCGCCGCTATTCTACGCCATACAGGCGCACGGCTGGTTTGACAATGTGTATGATTATTACGTCGCAAAAGTTCAGCAGCGTTTTGCGAGCCTTCTGAATGTGCTGGACTTGCTCCTCATCCACCAGCTTGCCATACGCGGGAGCGTGGCGGTGATAGTGGGGCTTGGCGAGGGGATAAAGCGCCTGCACGCACGCTCCGCGTCGAGCTACGCGGTGTGGATAATCGCGGGTATCGCGCTCATATTCATAATACTGACAGTATAGGAATTTTTCAAAATGGAAAACTTTAACCAGTATCTTTTGTTTGCGGCGGTCTTCGCGCCGTTCGCCTTTGCGGCCGTAGCGCTCTGCGCGAGGGAGGGAAAGCTTCTTTTCAACGCCGCCGTCTTCCTCGGTTTCGCCCTTCCGTTTTGCGCGGCGCTGGACCTTTGGGCGCAGTTCGCCTGCTTTCCAACTTCGGGCTGGAGGTTTCTGACTTTGGACATAGCCTCCGCAGTCCCTCAGCTTCCGCTTCTGGGGCTTAACGGGGTTTCCATGGCCATGTTCGCGCTTGCGGGCGTGGTCGGTTTTGCGGCGGGAATATGGGCCATGCTCTCAAAGGTTGAAAACGCGCGCCTCTACTGCGTGCTGCTTCTGGTGATGACAGGCGGGCTCATGGGCGCATTCGCGTCCGTCAACGTGCTTTGGATGTACATGTTCCACGAGTTCGCCCTGGTGCCAACCTTCCTTGCAATCTGCATCTGGGGCGGCGCGGGCAGGCGCACGGCGGCCATGGAAATGGCGGTGTACCTGACGCTAGGCGCGCTGATTTCCCTCGTCGGCATAATAGTGCTTTATTCCGCCACGCAGTCTTTCAATTTGATTGAGATGGCGGCCTCCCTTGAAAAGTTCTCCATGAAGGAGACTGCGCAGATATACGCGTTCCCCTTCCTGCTCTTCGGTTTGGGCATACTCGTCTCGCTTTTTCCCTTCCACTCATGGGCCCCCCGCGCGTACTCCGCGGCCCCCACGTCGTTTGCCATGCTGCACGCGGGCGTGCTTAAAAAGTTCGGTCTCTACCTTCTCATACAGGTTGCCGTCCCCCTCATGCCTTTGGGAGCGGAAAGCTGGATGACGGTGCTCGCGTACCTCGCTCTTTGCAACGTGAGAGTCATGGGCCTCATAACGATGGCGCAGCGCGATTTGAAGATGATGGTTTCCTACTCCAGCGTTTCGCACATGGGGATATGCTTTTTGGGCATCGCGTCTATGAGCGTGCTTGGCGCGGGCGGCGCGGTTCTGATGATGTTCGGGCACGGCCTGAGCGTGGCGCTGCTCTTCCTTCTTTCCAACATAATCGTGAACCGCACGGGGCAGTGGAACATGCTCTGGATGGGCGGGCTTTACAAGACGATGCCGGTGCTCGCCTGCTTTTTCATGGCGGCGATACTCGCCACAATAGGCCTGCCTGGCTTTGCGAATTTCTGGGGCGAACTCAGCGTGCTTTTGGCCGTCTGGAAGTTTGACCCGGTGATATGCGCGCTTGCCGCAACCGGCATAATAATTTCCGCAGTCTACGGCCTGCGCGCCGTAGCCCGCATATTCTTCGGCGCGCCGGATGAGCGCCTTCTGAAGAGCTGCCAGGATTTCCGCGACATCACCTGGGAGGAGCGCATACCCGCGCTGCTGCTGCTTGCCGCGCTTCTCGCGGCCGGCTTCTGCCCGTGGCTTCTTACGGATTCCCTCAATGCGGAGCTCTCCGCGCTGGGCGCCTACGCCGCAAACATAAAATAGGATTTTTGAATTATGGACATTTCTAAAATAGCCCCGTTTTCACCCGCCGCCGCAGACTGGCTTTCGGTTTCCTCGGAAATCTCGCTGGTCGTTTTTGCGGCGCTGCTGCTGTGCCTTGAAGTGGCGCTTCCGAAAAGGGCGCGCTTCTGCGTTCCCGCGCTTGCCGTCATTATGATATGCGCGAGCGTCTTCATAGGCGTGCTGACGCCGTCGGGCACGGGCCAGAGTTTTTCGGGGATGCTGGCGTCCAACAAGGGCTTTCTGGTTTTCGCGCTCTGCTGCGCTCTCTTCACGTCTTTGATGGCGATGAAGTATTTTGAGAAAAACGCCAAGCTTGCGCGCGCGGAATTCTTCACTGTTCTGTTGGTATGCACGGCGTCTTTGATTATTTTTGTTCGTTCAAGCAACCTGCTGCTTTCCTTCGTCGCGCTCGAGTGTTCCACGGTCTGCTTCTACATGCTTGCAGCATGGAGCAGGGGCCTGGCCACTTCGCTTGAGGCCGCCGTGAAGTTCATCATAATAGGCGGCATCAGCGGCGCCATATTCCTCATGGGCATAGCCTTCGTCTATGGCGCGGGGCTTAGAAACGGTCTGGATTTCCTTTCGTTTGCGAACTTTGCTGCGGGGGCTTCTTCTCCGCTTTTCGTCGTTGGGATGGTTCTTGTGATGAGCGCGCTTTTCTTCAAGATGGGCGCCTTCCCATTCCAGTTCTGGATGCCCGACGTCTACCAGGGCGCTCCCGCTCCCGTTTCCGCATTCTTCGCCGTGGCTTCAAAGGGCGCGGCCGTGGCGGTGCTCGCCAACATAATCCTCAGGCTTCAAATTTTTGACCACAGGTTTGTGCTCGCGCTTTGCACCGTTTCGGGAGCGACCATTCTCGTGGGGAATTTCACCGCGCTGACGCAGTCAAACACCAAGCGGCTCATGGCGCTTTCCGGAGTCGCCAATGCGGGCTACCTACTCGCGCTCGCCGCAGCCATAGCGGTTTTTGCGGGGGACGCGGAAATGAGCGCATTCTGCTCAAACGTGCTCTACTTCTACCTTGCCGCCTACATGTTTGCCACCTACG
>JAVBSZ010000191.1:0-2591 GCA_031556415.1 Opitutales bacterium
CTCACCGAGCGCATCATGAACTACAAAATCCGCAAACTCGGCATCCTCCCTAAAAACTTCAAAATCTCCGGCTCGTAAAAGGCGAAGGACATTTGTTCGGGGGCTACGCGCCCCACACCCGCGGCATGGCGAAACCCTGCACTAAAGTTGCTACGCAATGACTACTTCCTTTTCCTATCCAAACACAACGAGACTCCGCTTGATTTTATTTAAATACACGCGCTTTCAGCGCGTCTTGCGACTCACCGCTTTAGCGGCATCAGAAAATCTGATATGCTCTTGCTTTTGGCGGAGAAAATTTGGATGAAGAACGAGTATTGCGAAGCGCGCACGGGCGCGTGGCGTACAAGTAGTACGTGAGCGGTCGCGCGCGCGAAGCAAACGGAGTTATTCGCCAAATTTACCCGCCCAAAAGGGGGCGAGGGGAAGATTGTTATCGTTATAGACGCTAACCAGCGGCCTGGCCCAGGCGGCGTGGAGGTATCGGACGGCCTTGACGGGTGAGCCGTCTGCGGAAGAAACGGTGATTGCGTCTTTGCCGACGACGGCGGAGGCGGGCTTCCAGTCTCCGGAGGAATCCATGGTTTCAAAGCCTGTCGGGGAATCGACGGGCTTTAAGGTTCTTGAGTCCATTTCAAATGAGAGTTCCGCCTTATTGCCTTTGAAGACTGCCTTTTTGAAGAAGGGACCGTAGGCGTTGAGCTTATGTCCGTAGGCCATTTTGAGGGCTATGAGTTCCATGCGTTTGCCGACGGTGGTTTTGTCTTTGGGGTGTATGTCCTTCTCTTCGCCGCTGTCTATTAGCACGGCCATTCCGACGTTTTTATCATCCATGAACACCGCGGTCTGCTGGAGCCTGACGGAGGGCCAGGAATCCGCATTCTGCCCGTACGAGGGAAGCTGAGCGAAAATGAAGGGCAACTGTTCCCCGCCCCAGGCGCCACGCCATGAGGCTATGAGGCCTTCAAACTGTTTTCCGAAAGTTTCGCACGAAGGCGCGCCGCCGTCGGCCTCGCCCTGATACCAGAGGAAACCGCGTATGCCGTAGCCCGCCGCGGGCGCGACTTTCCCGTTGAAGAGCAGCGCCGGCGTCTTGAAGCCGTCGGGAGTGTCGGGCCAGGGCTTGTGAAGTTCGGAAAGCGTAAAAGGCGTGGAAGGACGCTTCTTGCCCTCCGTCTTCGCTTTGGCGACTTTTTCCTCAAAATCTTTCCGAGTCTTCTCCACTTTGGCAAGCGCCGCTTCGTAGTCGTACTCGGCCTTGCGCTTCTGAAAGTCCTCCCAGACTTCCTTGAAATATGCGGACTTTGACACGGTTTCCAAATCCGCCCAGGCGCGCATGGGCGTGCCCCCGTGGGCGCTAGAAATTATGCCGACGGGAACGTCCAAATCTTTGAGCAGAGCCTCGGCGAAGTAAAAGGCCGTGGCGTTGAAGTTATCCGCTTTGATGTTTTCGTTCGTGCAGACTATCCATTTGGAATCCGGATGGAAATCCTCCTGCGGCGTTTCGGCGGTGACCGTGCGCGGCTGCGAGAAATACCTGATGAGCGGGTAGTCGGCCTCGGCCTCGAGGCGCTTTTTGTCGGACGTGGCCTTGATTGTCATCTCCATGTTGCTCTGCCCTCCCGTCATCCACACTTCGCCGACGACGGCGTTTGAGATTTTCAGCGCAGGCTTGCCGTTTTCAAAAATTTCCATCTCGGCGGAAGATTTGTCCGCCTTCATTGGGGCGAGTTTGACGCTCCACTTTCCCGAAGCGTCCGCCGTCGTTTTACGGACTCCACCCTTGAAGCGGATTTCAATTTCGCTTCCGGCGGATGCTGCGCCCCACACTCTCACGGGAACGCCCTGCTGGAGTATCATGCCGTCGGAAAATATTTTCGGCATGCGCACTTCGGAATGCGCGAGAGTTGAAGCCAGCAGCGCGCAGATAATCAAACAAAAGTTTTTCATCCCTGAGGAATGAAATAAAAGACGCTCGCTAGCAACCTCAAAAAAACGAAGCGCGCAAACGGATAAAATTACTTCATCGCGCTCTCAACCGCCTTGACGATTGTTTCAACCGCCGCGAGCTTGCCCTTCTGCACGTCTCCGCAGGCAAGGCGTCCGCAGTCCGGCTCTATGATATTCGCCCCGCGGGAAAGCAGCTTTGCGATGTTCTCCCGCACGGCGGGGTGAGCGTACATGTCTCCGTTCATGGCGGGCGCAATGAGCACCTTGCCCTTAGTGGCAAGATAGGTTGAAGATAGCATGTCGGGCGCAAGGCCGTTTGCAAAATTCGCTATCGTGTTGGCGGTGGCGGGCGCCACAAGAAAGACGTCCGCCTTCTGCGCGAGAGAGACGTGCTCCGGCTTCCAGTCCGCAACCTCCGCCCACATGTCCACAGAAACCTGGTTAAGGGAGAGCGTCTGGAATATGCGCGGGGAGATTAGCCTGGCCGCGTTCTGCGTCATAATCACGCGCACGTCGGCCCCCAGCTTCACCAGTTGCGAGACCAGGTCCGCAGCCTTGTAGACCGCTATTGAGCTGCACACGCCCAGAACCACGCATTTTCCGCGCAGCGCCTCTTCATTGTTTTTCATGAAAAAATATTT
>JAVBSZ010000058.1:0-3413 GCA_031556415.1 Opitutales bacterium
CTCGGCGCCAAGGCCGGCGCGGGCATCCCGGGGCACCTTCACTGCCACGTCGTCCCCCGCTGGAGCGGAGACACAAATTTCATGCCCGTCATATCCGATACGCGCGTCCTCCCCATAGCAATGGACGACATGTGGGAAACACTCTCAAAACACGCGGACGCCGAATAACGCATTCTGATGGATAAGATTTTGACATTTCCCAACCCGCACCATTTGTCCGAACTCTACTGCGGCCTGCAGGAAAATCTAGACGCGGCGGAAGCCGCCTTCGGCGTAAAAATCGTCACGCGGGACGACTGGATGAAGCTGGACGGCGAAGCCGAAAACGCGGCAAAAGCCGAGGAGTTTTTCAAGGCCCTATCCTCCGCGCGCCTGCAGGGTATGCGGATATCCAAAAACGACTTTTCCCAGATGCTAAAGAAGGCCGCGGAAGGCGGGCTTTCGGAGGTTGTGGAGGTTTTCACAAACCCCATCGTCTACGCATTCAAGCGCAGGAGCATAGTTCCGAAGAACATCAGCCAGAAGGCCTACCTGCAGTTCATAGAGAAGCGCGACGTCGTTATCGGCATAGGCCCTGCCGGCACGGGCAAAACCTACCTGGCGATAGCCGCCGCCCTCAAGATGCTTTTTGACAGGCGCGTCGAAAAAATCATACTCACGCGCCCGGCGGTCGAGGCCGGAGAGGCTCTGGGCTTCCTGCCCGGAGACCTTCAGGAGAAGCTCCTGCCCTACCTGCGCCCGCTTTACGACGCCCTTTACGACATGCTCGGGCCCGATGAAACAGGGCGCCTGATGGAAAAGCGCATCATAGAAATCGCGCCGCTGGCCTACATGCGCGGGCGCACGCTCACCAACGCCTGCGTGATATTGGACGAGGCCCAGAACTCCACAATGGAGCAGATGATGATGTTCCTCACGCGCCTTGGCGAGAATTCCAAAATGATAATCACGGGAGACATCACGCAGGTTGACCTGCCCCGCAACAAGCGCTCCGGCCTCAAGGGCGCGGCCGAAATACTTTCAGGCATAGAGGAAATCAAAATATTCCGCTTTGAACACACCGACGTTGTGAGGCACCCGCTGGTCTCAAAGATAATAGAGGCCTACGCCGCCTACAACAGGGAGGAAATATAATGTCATTTTTGGCAAAAGGAAGCTACCGCGCAGAGAGCGCGCGCAAAAAACTTGAAACGCCCAAGGGGGTTCTCTCCCGCGTGCATTGGAGGTTTTTTGCCATTCTGGGCGCAATCTGCGCCCTGTCATTCGTGGTGTATCTGATAGCGTTTGCGGGGCTGCCCAAGGTGCTGCCGCCGCTCATAGTCGGCAAGGCGGTTCCCGCCCAGATAGTGTCATCCCTGGATTTTTCCTACGATAGCGAAATCCTCACGCAGGCGCGCAAAAACCAGGTTACGGAGAGCGTTTCGCCCTCCTACAAAATCAACGAAAGCGTCTACAAAAATGCGGAAGCGGCGATAGACAGGCTCGAAGAGTTTTTGATGGAGCGCCAGCAGGAGTTCGACAAGCTTGGCGACGCCGAAAAGAAGTCTCAGGCGCTTCTCGAGGGGTATTCTTCAGAAATCAAAAAGGCCTCCGGCGTTTCGATAAGCCCGGAAGACGTCTACGCCATGCTCAAAGACATCACGCCCGCCTCGCGCGAGGAGATTTTCAACCAGGTCCAGTTCCGCTACAAGAGCATACTCGCGGACGGCGTGTACGAAAATTCGGACGCGGTGTTTTCGGAAAAGGGGGACTGGGAGTCAACATACACGATAGAAGGCGCAAACAGCCGCGCCAAGCGCATACGCAGCGAGCGCGAGGCCATAGACGAGCTCAAGCGCCGCATCCTTTCCATAGGCAGCGTCAACGCGGAACTCTCGTACGTTTTCTTCAGGATATTCAACCAGGAGATACGCCCGAACATCGCGTTTGACGAGCACAAGACCGCCGCGCGCAAAAACGAGGCGCGGGAAAAGGTGCAGCCGGTGATAGTTAAGGTGCGCGAGGGCGAAGTCATCATCGAAAGCGGGGACTCCTCCGTGACCAACCTCACCAAGGAGAAGTATTCCGCCTACCGCAAGGAGATGCTCTCCAAATATTCCTCCGAAAAGAACACCTATGCGGACGCCTTCAACAATTTTTTCTGCGTCTTCTTCCTGGTCTGCGGGGCCACGCTTTTCATAATAATCAGCAGGACGCGCACCAACAAAAGGAAAAAGACGCTCGGCATATTCGCAACCCTGCTTCTCTTCAACCTGACGCTGGAACGCCTGATCATCCAGATGTGCAACGCGGAGATTTTCAAAAACGGCGAAACCCTCCTGCACCTTCTCACCTACGCCACGCCGCTGGTGCTAGGCCCCGTGATGATGGTGCTACTTTTCAGCTCCTACACGGGCTTTGTGATGTCGCTCCTGCTCAGCGTGCTGGCAACGCTGATGTTTTCGCAGGGCGTGGAGTTCTTCCTGCTGCTCTTCGTCTCCTCCCTATTTGCAATCTATTTTTGCGACGGCGCAAAGACGCGTTCGCGCGTGATTTTCGGCGGCTTCATCTACGGGCTGATACTCGCCGTGGCGGCGGTGGTCATGGGTGTGCTCAACGGCGCTTACTATTTTCCCCTGCAGGCGGCGCTCGCGGTCATCTCCGGCCTGACGAGCGGCATTGTGGCCACCGTCATGCTGCCGGTCTTGGAAAAGATTTTCAAGACATCCTCAAACATCACGCTTCTGGAGCTTACGGACTTCAACAACCCGCTTTTGAACAAGCTGCAGATTGTCGCCTCAGGATCCTACCACCACAGCGTCATGGTGGCGCATCTGGCGGAACACGCGGCAAGCCAGGTGCACGGCGCAAACCCGCTCAAATGCCGCGTGGGCGCGCTTTATCACGACATCGGCAAAATCATAAAGCCGGAGTTCTTCTCCGAAAACCAGTCCGGCGGGCGCAACCCGCATGACGACCAGTCGCCCTCCATGAGCGCGCTGATTATTAAAAGCCACATAAAGGAGGGGCGCGAGCTCGCACTGCTCGCCAAAATGCCCCGCCCCGTTCTCGACGCTATCGAGGAGCACCACGGAACGTCGATAATAGCCTATTTCTACAATAAGGCCATGGCCATGGCGGGCGCGGCAAATTCGCCCGACCCCATGAGCGCCCTGCGCGACGCCGGCATTGACGAGAGCACCTACAGGCATGACGGCCGCAAGCCGCAGAGCATAGAAACGGCCATTATACTTTTGGCGGACTCCTGCGAGGCCGCAAGCCGCTCCCTGCGCAGGGTCACGCCGCACGGCGTTGAGGAGCTGGTGGATAAAATCGTAAAGCAGAAGATGAACGACGGCCAGCTTGACGAGGCGCCCGTCACCGTCCAGCAGCTTACGCGCATCAAGAAAAGCTTCGTATTCACAATGCTCAAC
>JAVBSZ010000223.1:0-17327 GCA_031556415.1 Opitutales bacterium
GACCGCATGGGCAACAGGATTTCCACAAAAATAGACATGGGTGAGGGAGAGTTCATCGGCACCTCATGGCATTATGACCACGTGGGCCGCCTGCGCACCTCAACGGACGCCAACGGAGAAAGCACGGAATACGAGTATGACTCCATGGGCCGCCTTGCCAAGGTCACCGCGCCCGACGGCGGGGAGACCGTCTACGAGTACGGCGCCAACTGCGGCTCAAGCAGCTTTGCCGGAGACGCCTTCAAGCCCACCGCCATTACAGACACCATGGGCTACAGGAGTGAGTTTGAGTATGACGCGCTTTACCGCACGCTTTTTGAAAAGCGCTACTATACGCTCAATTACCTATCCAGTGAGGACGGCGGCGACGGGACGTTTTATCCGGCCAATGAGGAGCATTCCAAAACCACGTTCACGTATGACGCCTTTGGCAACAAGCTAAGCGAGAAGGACCACTTTGAAAATGAGACGCTGTACACTTATGACGCGCTCAACAATCCTTTGAGGACGACCTTCCCGGGCGGCGCATACAAGGAAATTTCCTACAATTCCCTCGGTCTGCCCGCCACGGAACGCGACGAGATGGGCGGCATGAAGGTCAGCGCTTATGACGCTGCGGGAAGGCTCATACGTGCGGACTTCCCGGCGGTTTCCTTTGAGGGCGCCTCCGTTGTACCCTATGAGGAGTACGCGTATGACGCCAACGGCAACCTTGTGGAGAAGAAGGACAGGATGGGCGGCGTCTGGCGCAGCTGGTTTGACTCCCGCAACAGGCCCGTTCACGAGAGCAGCCCCGCCGTCTGGTACAACGGTGCGGCGGCCTTCATGACGACGAGCACGGTTTACGACGGCGTCGGCAACAAGCTCGCGGTGATAGACCCCATGGGCAACCGCACCGATTTTGAGTACGACAACGCCGGCAGGGTGAAGAAAATGACGCGCCCCGCCGTGCTCGACGGCGCTACCGGAAACACGGTCACGCCGGTTGAACGCAGCGAATACGACGCCAACGGCAACCTCACCCTGCATATAGACCAGCTTGAAAGGAAGACAAAGAACACTTATGACGTCATGAACAGGCCCATAAGCAAAGTGGCCGATTCCGGCGGCCTCAACATTGAGGAGAAGATGGCCTATGACAAAAACGGCAACCTGGTCTCGGTGACGGACGGCAACGGCAGCGTCACGAAGTACGAATACGACGGCTTGAAGCGCCGCACAAGTGTCACCTACGCCGCGGGCACTCCGCTTGCGCGTTCGGAAAGCGCCGCCTACAACGCGTTGGACAGGGTCAGCTCCACGGATTCCTCCGGAAAGGTCACGCAGTATGAATACGACGCGCGCCGCAGGCTTGTGAAGATGGACGCCAACGGCGGGGAGCTCGTGTACGAATACGTGTATGACGCCCTCGGGCGCATAATCAGCGCCAAGGAGGGCGGGGTTGAGAAGAACGCCTACGGCTTTGACGCCCTCGGAAGGCTGGTTTCCGAAAAGAGCGGCGGCATAAACTATGCGCACGCCTACGACCTTGCGGACAGGAAGGTGCTTACGGAATACAAGGCGGGCAGCAACCTCGGGTATTTGGTGAATTCGGAGTACGATGCCGCGGGGCGCCTCACGCGCATGTCTTGGGCGGACTACGCTGCGGACTACTCCTACGATCTCAACGGGAACGTCACGCATTTCCGCCACGGCAACGGCAGGACTTCGGAAAGGGTGTTTGACTCTCACAACCGCCTCACCAAGCTGACGGACTTTGACAAGGCGGGGGTCAAAGCCTACGCGCTGGAATATTGGTATGACCGCGTGGGCAACGTGATAAGGCAGATTGATACCACTGAACACCCGCGCACTATCGAAAGCCGCTACGACGGCGTCAACAGGCTTGTGGAGGACAACTCAACCGCGCTGGGCAAAGTGTCATATACTTACGACAAGGCAAGCAACCGCACGAGTTTGAAGGTGGGCGCGTCTCCCGCGCTCATGTATTCGCACAACGCCTTGAATCAGGTGACGAAGGTCGGCGGCAGCGGAACCTACCAGTATGACGCGAACGGGAATTTGACTGTTGCAACCGGTGATGAGGACAAAGTCGGAAGTTTCACTTACGACGTTCTCAATAGGCCGAAGTGGAGCAAACGCACGGAGGACAGGAACACGCCGCACACATACAGCTATGACGTGCGTCACCGCATGGTCGGCGAGACGTACAGGACGGGCGACGTGAGCTTCGAAGTCCAAACGAGCTACGCGGGCGGAGTGTCGGCCATCAAGACCACGACTGAATCCATGAGCCAGTCCTCCAGAACTTATGAGACGCACTTCGTCAGAGGCCCCGACATGGGCGGCGGAGTGGGAGGGCTCTTGATGAGTTTTGAGATTGAAGTGGGTGCAAGCTGGGATACTTCCAGAGATAATAGTTTTAAGCATTACAATCTGCGTGGAGATGTGATTGCTACCAGCAATCGCGGAGGTACGCTGACGTATTCAGGTTCATACTCTGCCTTCGGAGAGTTCGAAAACGAAAATGGAGACCGCCCAAGCGACGGCATGATTGCCAACACAAAATACACAGTAGGCGAAGGGCCATATCCAATCGTTAACGACGGCCGCCGCTGGCGCTCAACCTACCTCGGTAGATTCTTACAACCCGACCCCGCCGAATACATAGACGGGCCAAATTTCTATCTGTATTGCAACCAGAATCCATGGGGCAGATTTGACCCGTTGGGCTTGTCGGAGCAGGAGTTAAGGGAACGCCATTTGAAAGATGATGAAGTTACAAACGAAATGCATTCATCCAGGATAGTTAAGCTCACTTCCGATGAATATAAAAAGGTTCTGAAAGAAAAAGGGATTTCGGAAAGAGTTAGACAAGGTTTGAAAGAAAACGTAAAAGAAGATGGAAGCACTTCTATTGGAATAGGTTTCTTTATAGGCGAGGGCGAGAAGAAAGGCAAATTAGAGGTCAGATATAACCATGAAAGTGATGAAGTCTCAAAGACTGACCATGTTACAAACATAGTTCCAAATGATAAGGAAAAAGACCCTGACGGATATAAGCTTGCTTTGGCTACATTGAAAGCGGTGAGTACATATGAAAAAAATGAGGAGCATGTAAATTATAACGCGGCCCTTACTGGATCGGGCATCAGATGGATAAAAAATCCTTATGGCAATTGTCATGTGGGGCAATCATCGCTTAATGCCGCAACAGGGGGAGTGTATGAAAAACCGATAGTTGCCCAGTTAAATGCAAACTCTAAATTAAAGGTTTATGCCATGGGGATTATAGTGCGTAAAGCTGTCGGAGATGAGCTTGCTCAGTACTTTCGAGTACATCATAATATAGATAAAACAACACTTGTGAATGAGTTTAAAGAGAAAAAATAAAATATGAAAACAATATTAATTCCGATAGTTGCAGTAATATTAATATCAATAGTTATCATAATTTATTATTTTGTTACTCCATCGATGTTGTTTTTTTGGCTAATATATCCTCAAAAAGATGAGATTCCAGAAAATAGATTCAACTTCGTAGGGATGACGCGGATGGAAGTGCTGGACTGGGTGGATAAAAATGGAAGGGCAACTAAGTATTCATATATACGCCCAGGTGATAAAAATTGGAATAAAATCGAGATAAATGCTCCGGATAATTACTTTTATGATTCAGTGCAGGATGTTTTAAAAGATGAGTTTGTGATTAAAAAAAATGAATGGCTTGTCGGAGGTATGAGCCTCCCGCATGGAACGTATTTGTATTATCGTATTGTTTTCAAAAATGACATCGTTGTAGAGCAGTATAATTCGGAAATGAGAGACGGATGATGTTTTGCATGATTATGTTTGATATGCATACTTACGCGCAGGGCGGCAGTTATCCCGAGGGCGCCGCGTACTGGAATTATGGGGCCGGCTTCATGATGATGGCAGTATGCGGCCTGGAAAGCGCTTTCGGAAATTCAGGCGGAATCGCGGAACATCCGGGTTTTCTGGAGTCCGGCAGGTTCATTCTTCATTCTGTCGCCCCGTCAGGCCTGGTTTTTAATTTCTCCGACTGCTCTGAGCATCTGGGCTCCTTTCCCGCTCTGCTCTGGTATGCAAAACGTTCCGGAGAATTGCCGATGCTGTGGGATGAAAAGCGTTTCCATTCCGCGAAGAACAACTATTCCCAGCTTTACAGTCTGCTGCCCATGCTGCCGCTTTTCGCCTCGGATATTGACTTCAAAAAAATCACAAAACCTGCGGAAAAATTCCTTTTTTGCGAAAAGAAAAATCCCGTCTTCATGGCGCGTACCGGCTGGGATGACAAGAACGCGGCGTTCATCGGGGTGAAGGGCGGGGCGGCGCGCATCCCGCACGGGCACATGGACGCGGGGTCTTTCATCTTCGAAATAGGCGGCGTGCGCTGGGCGGCGGATTTGGGAACGCAGGAGTACGGACGGCTTGAGAAGAAAGGGGTGGACCTCTTCAACATGAAGCAGGATTCCCAGCGCTGGAAACTGATGTGCTATTCCAACCTGTCTCACAGCACCATAACGATAAACGGCGGGCAGCACCGCGTCGGCGGGTTTGCGAAAATAACGGAAGTGTACGGGGAGGACGCGAGGCTAGGCGCGAAGGTGGATATGGCGGAAACGCTTGGCCCCGATGTGGAATCCGCCCTGCGCGAGGTCGTCCTGCTTGACGGAAAGCGCCTGGTCGTCACCGACAAAATAAAGTCCGCAGGCGCAGGCGGGGAGATACGCTGGAACATGTGCGCCGCCGTGGACGCGCTTCCGGAGATTTTGCCCGGCGGCGAGGGCATTCTTCTCAAAAACAGCGGAAAGATTCTGCGCGTGAGCGCAAAGGGCGGCGGCGCGCTCAGGCCTTTCGTCAGGGCCGCGGTCCCTGAAAACGATGCGGAGGCTTCGTTGCCTAACAGGTTTTCATAGGCTTTGACATGCCGATGAATCCGGGCGCGGACCATGAGATCACGGTGACTCTAGAGCTTGCGGAAACGGACGCGGCACCGCTTGTGCAAGATGGAAAATGAGCGGTCGTCGGCCGCGGGCAAACGCTTCGGGTGCGGCTTTGGCCCTATATGGAATTTATCAAATGCGCGTTGTAGCCGGCGCCGAAGCCGTTGTCTATGTTGACGACGCTCACGCCGTTTGCGCAGGAGTTCATCATGGCGAGCAGGGCCGCAACGCCTCCGAAGCTCGCGCCGTAGCCCACGCTCGTCGGCACGGCTATGACGGGTGATTTCACAAGCCCCGCAATGACGCTTGCGAGCGCGCCCTCCATGCCCGCCACGGCGATTATCGCCTTGGCTTTTCTGATTTCGTCAATTTGAGAAGTGAGGCGGTGCAGGCCCGCCACGCCGCAGTCGTAAAAAGTCCTTGTGCGGCTGCCGAGGAATTCCGCCGTCATGCGCGCCTCTTCCGCCACGCGCATATCGGAAGTTCCCGCGCTGACGACGGCTATGAAGGATTTTTTCTTCACCGCGTTTTTGCCGATGCGCGCCGTTTTTGAAACAGCGTCAAACTCAAGCTTTGGGAAACTTTTTTTCAAAAGGTCCGCGGCTTCTTCGCTCACGCGCGTTGCCAGAAAGCGCCCTTCGGCTTCGAAAATTTTTCTGGCTATTTCTAAGACCTGGCGCGGCGTCTTTTCCGCGCCGAATATGACTTCCGCAGCCCCCGTGCGCGCGCGCCTTGTGAGGTCTATTTTTGTGTGCCCCAAGTCCGTAACGGCGAGCGCGCAGATTTTTTTGCGCGTTTCCGCGCCGTCTATCTTGCCCGCCTTGAAGGCGTCCAGTATGTCTTCAAAGTTTTTCATTTTGCGTTCATTGAGCCCTGCGTGTATCCGTCCAAATCAAGCGTTGCGCGCGCGAAACCCAGTTCTTTGAGCGCGGAGAGCGCCGCGTCCCTTTTTGCTAAAAATTTCTCAAAGTCTTCCGGCGGAATTTCTATGCGCGCGATGTTTCCGTGTTTGCGCACGCGCACGCAGGCCAAGCCCATGCCGCGCAGAAACTCTTCGGCGGCGTCTATGCGGCGCAGGGTTTCCGCATCGACCTTTGAACCGTGTTCAAGGCGCGTGAGCAGGCAGGCGTAGGCGGGGGAGTCCGCATTTTCAAGGCTGAAACTCCGCGCAATCTCTCGTATGTCGGCCTTGCCGAGCCCGCATTCTAGGAAGGGGCTTATGACTCCCAATTCTTTCACCGCGCGCATTCCGGGCCTGTGGTCTTGGAGGTCGTCCGCGTTTGCGCCGTCGGCCAAACATTCAAATCCGCATTTGCGCGCTTCCTCCACGAATTTTGAAAATATGCCGCGCTTGCAGAGGTAGCAGCGCTCGGGCGGGTTGTTCAAAATTTCTTCGGGAATGCCTAGTGCAATTTCCGCGCGCCTGACGCCGAGTTTATCGGCCAGACATTTTGAGCGTTCGATTTCCTCGCGCATCATGTACGGAGAATTTGCGGTGAGCGCCAGGCAGTTTTCCGCGCCCAGAGCGTCCGCGCAGAACGCGAGCAGGGCGGAGCTGTCAAGCCCGCCGGAGAGCGCCACGGCAATGCGCCCCTTTTCGGAAACGTATTGCCTAAGCTTTTGGATTTTCAAATTCATTGCGCAATTTTTCCGCCGCATCGGCTATGGAAAGGCCGGAGGCTTCCGCGGTTTTTCTGCAGTCCTCAAATTCCGGCTTGGCGCGCTTCACGCCGCCGAACTCAACGCTCTTGAAGCGAACCTCCCCGAAGGAGGTTTTTTTGACGACGCTTTCACGCCTTAGGAAATGCCTTCTGACGGACGCTTCCCTCAGGCCCAGCGTGGACGAATTTTTGAAGAAGCATTCGCGCACTTCCGCCGCGTCTTCCGGCTTTGCAAGCGCGCAGACCTTCGTGCCGAGCCTTCCCTTCTTCATGGTGATGGGCTCCTGCCAGACGTCCAGCGCGCCGGCGTCGAAAAGTTTTTCCGCCAGATGCGCGAGGTGTTCCGCCGTCATGTCGTCAATGTTTGCGGAGAATTCCGACAAGGTCTCGCTTTGGATTCCGGAATTTTCCTCTCCGCTTTCAATCAGCATAACGCGCAGGATGTTCGGCAGCTCCGCGCCTTTTTTGTGGCCTATGCCGACACCCGCTTTAAGAATTTTTCCGGACAATTTCTCTTCAAAGCCGGAGCAGAGCGCGGCGATTATCGCAGCCCCCGTCGGCGTGGTGCTTTCAAAGGAGGTGCCGCCTAGCTTTGCGGGAAATGCCTTGGCTATTATCGCAGTCGCAGGCGCGGGGACAGGAAGAATTCCGTGCTGGCACTTCACCGTGCCGCCGCCGAGTTCGACGGCGGAAGACGTGAATTTTTCCGCGCCAAGAAGCTCCGCGCAGACCGCCGCGCCCACTATGTCTATTATGGAGTCCAGCGCGCCGACTTCGTGGAAATGCACCTCGTCAGCATCCTTGCCGTGCACTTCGCCTTCCGCTTTGGCGAGCAGCGTGAAAATATCCAGCGAAAGCGCCTTGGACTTTTCGGAAAGCGCGGAGGAGCTTATGATTTTTTTGATGTCCGCAAAGCTGCGGTGCTCATGGTGGTGAGCGTGCCCGTGCTCCACATGAGAGTGTTCGTGATGGTGGCGCGCGTCTTCGCAGACAACATCGACGCGCGTGCCGAATATGCCGCCGCGCTCGTCGCGCGAAGTCTCAAGCCTCCAGCCGCGCAGGCCGAGCTTTTCAAGCTCCGCGACTAGCGCGTTCTTGTCCACGCCCAGGTCTATGAGCGCGGCCAGGTTCATGTCGCCGCTGATGCCCGCAAAGCAGTCGTAATGCAAAATCTTCATAAAATTTTTTGAATGTTAAGGTGCGGCCCCGCCGCTGTCGAACGAATTTATCTCAGCCCGCATTCCTCAAGAAGCGCGGCGTCTTGCAATATTTTTTCGGTATCGCCGAAGGCGGCAAGTTCGCCGTCCTTGAGCACGAGCGCGCTTTTGCAGACCTTTGCCGCCAAGTCCAAATCATGAGTGGCGATGAGCAGCGTCTGCGGGATAACCGCAAGGCGCTCCGCAATTCTGCGACGCGCGCGCGCGTCGAGCTGCCCTGTGGGTTCGTCGAGCAGCAGTATCCTGGGGTCCATCGCAAGCACGGCGCATATCGCCGCAAGCTTCTTTTCTCCCTCCGAAAGGCGCTGAGGGCTGCGGCCTTTCAGACGCGATATTGCAAAACTTTCAAGAACGCCGTCCACCCTGCCTTGAATTTCGCCTTCCGCAAGGCCCATGTTGCGCAGGCCGAAGGCGACGTCCTCGCCGACGCTCGCGCAGAAAAGCTGGTCGTCAGAATTCTGGAAGACTAGCCCCGCGGCCTTTCTGATTTTTCCGAAATTGGGCTTTTCAAGCGCAATGCCGCCTATGTATGCAATACCTCCGGCGGAAGGAATCAGGCCGACGAGCGACGAAAGCAGCGTGGACTTCCCCGCGCCGTTCGCCCCCAGCAGCGCGCAGGACGAGCCTTCGGGTATTGAAAGCGTGAGGCTGCGGATTTCGCACAGGCCGCCTCCGTGCGAGACCGAAAAATTTTCGAGCCGTATCATGTCAAAAGTCCTCCGAAAAACTGTGAAACGTTGAAGAGCCTGAGCCCGACGCAGAGGGCCGCAAAGGCCGCGAGGAATAAAATTTCCGCAGCGGTTTCGGCGCGCATGGGCCCGTGCGCATGGCGCGCGTTGAAGCCGCGGCAGAGCATGGCGGAGTAGACGCGCTCCGCGCGGTCGAGCGCGCGCAAAAGCAGGCTGCCCGCAAGCATGGGCCAATGCCGGATGCTCACGCCGCCAGTGCCCCCGCCGCGCAATACATAAGCGCTGTGTATGTTCCGCGCCTCGCCGAAAAGCGCTTCAAGGTAGCGCCACGTCATCACGAATTGCAGCACCAGAACGCAGGGGATTTTGAAGCGCCTCATGCCGTCGGCTATTGCATTCACCGGGGTGGTGCGCGCCAGTATCACCGCCGCAGACACGCAAAGCAGTGTTTTGACAACCAGCACGGCGAATGAAAGCGCGCCCGCGCCAACGGAAAAATCTCCGACGATATGTATCTGCCCCCGTTCAAAGAACAGGTTTGCGCCTCCCGCAAACGCCACGAAGGGCAGGGCGAGGGCGGATTTTTTAAGGATTTCAAGAAGCGGAATTTTTGCGACGCCCGCGGAGATTACCGGAAAAAACGCGAATGCTACAAGCCCCGAAAGGTCGTGCCGAGGAAAGGATACTACGCACACTATGTAGGCGAAGACCGCCGCTATCTTCACCGAAGGCGCAAGCTTCTGCAGCGCGCCCGCCTCGGCGGAATACAGCTCCGCAGAGCGGAGTGCGCGGGCGGCGCAAGCGAAGGAATCGTTCTTCAAGCGGCCTTCCTTCTCGCTCCAAGCGCCTTGAGCGCGGCGAAGCCCGCGCAGAGAGCGGCCAGAGTTATGGCACCGCCCACGAGCCCCGCAAGAGCCGCGCCCTGCGGAGTTTCGGAATCCGGCAGATTGTAGTCCGGCATTATTGCGATTGCCTCCGAAACTTTTGCGGAGGCTTCATGTGCGGGGGTAGAGGCGGAGATTTCCTCCCCCTTTGAGGCGTGTCCCATGGCCCACTCAAGGCCGTCGGGAGAAGACGATGCCAGCAGCGAAAGGCCGGAGGCCATCGCGAGAGCCGCCACCAATATCGCCGAAATCAGTGCGCCTTTGCCCAGGCCTTCTCGCGGGTTCTCCGCCGAAAAAATCCGCGGGCGTGCGGCGTAGAGGAAGGAGAGCGTGGCGGCCGTCAGCGCGCCTTCGGCAAGGCCTATGGCAAGATGTATGGGCTGCATGAGGCCTGCAAATGCGGCGAAGGGAAGCTGCGTCACGCCGGAGCACAGCGTTTCAAGAACCACGCAGAAGGCGCCAAGCTGGAGGGAAACCACGCACGCAAGGATTGACGCCAGCGCAACTTTCCTTTGCGAGGAAAAATCCCCCGCTATTGGCTTGAAGATAATCGGATACGCGATGAAGCAGGCGAAAAACCCGATGTTGAAAATGTTGCAGCCCAGCGCAAGCAGCCCGCCGTCCGCGAAAAAAAGCGCCTGTATAAGCAGCACGCAGGCTATCGCCAGAAATGCGGGGTAGGCCCCCAAGACGGCGCAGAGCAGAACCGCCCCGCCTATATGCCCGCTTGAGCCAGTGCCCGGGATTGCGAAATTTATCATCTGCGCGGCGAAGACGAATGCGCCCATCACGCCCGTGAGCGCCACGGAGTCCGCCCTGAAATTCCTCCGGACTTTTGCGCACGCAAAAAGAAGCAGCGCGCCGGAAAGCGTGAGCATGGCGAGCCCGACAGCCGGAGAGACTAGGGCGTCGGCCATGTGCATTGCGATAATCATAGGAGGCGGAGCCTAGCCGCTCCAGGATTTGCGCGCAAGCTAAAACGGGTTTATGGGATTTACGCTGGCGTATAAACAAATCAAGTGCGGCAAAAAGGCATCTGGCTCCATTCTCCCCTGTTTAAGCGGTTTTCAGATATGCCTATGGATAACCTATTTGTTTATAGGGCGAAAATGCCTGTAGAAGCTTGAGAAATGGCCGATGGCTTGGATTATATATCTTCGTTATTAGTAATTTATGAAATTGTTGGGTGTATTTGGTGCGTTTTTTACATAACTGCTTGAGCGACAATTTTTTTTTTGATTTTTCTTGATTAATACGTATGTTCTAATATTTAATTATTAAAACTTTAGGAAGAGTGAAAAAATGAACGTGGAGAAAAAAGCAGATTTAAAACCCTTCATTTCACTCTTCCGCCGCGAAGGACCCCGTCCGCATCGCGTTTTTTTCAGCATACAGGCTTCGCGCAGCGGATGCGCGTCGGACCAAATCTTTGATGCACATAAGCCTTTTCCGTAAAACATGATGAAAACCAACGCTCAAACCTTTCTGAAACTGCGGGTGGCCGCCTTAGCTTTTGCATCCCTGCTTCTTCTGCAGGCCTGTCAGAATTCTGGAAGCCGCTGTCCGAAGTCTTTGTATGACTCATCGCAGCACGGCGTAATGTGCTGCTTTTACACGCTCGATGCCGCATTTGACGGCGACACGCTGGACGTCAAAACGCGGGACTCCGCAAAGCTGCTCGCGCAGAAGGCGGCCTGCCTTGACAAGGCGCTGCTGCTCGAATCTTTCGCATACCCCGACAACCCCAATAAGGCCGAGAAGATTTTGGGGGAGGTCAAAAAAATCCTCGTCTCTGCGGGCATGGCGGAGGCCGACATTTCCGTTTCCGGCAAGGCGCCGGATGTGGACGCGTCCGTCGCAGATAAGCCGCAGGAGCGCGTTGTCGCAAAATTCGTAAGCAGGAAAGGTTCAGGCAATGAATAAGAGCGCGTTTGCAATTTTGATTATGCTGACACTTTGCGCCACGGCCAGCGCGCAGATGGCCGCAGGAGCCTCCGCGGGCGCCACGGCTTCCCGCCTTCAGGACTCCATCGCCGAAAAGCAGCGCCAGCAGATGATACAGGACGCGCGCAAGGAGTTTGACGCGAAGAAGGCCGAGGAGGAAAAAAAGAAAACTGCGGAGGTTCTTGAAAAGAAGGCAAAGAAGGAAATACAAATCGACGAAATAAGCTTTTCGCCGTCCGAGATACTGCCCAAGGAGTTCCTTGCGGAAATCAAAAAGAAGTACGAGGGCAAGCTGCTTAGCATTGACGACATCAACGAAATCATAACCTCCATAAACAACCAGTACATCCTGCTGGGCGCTATAGGCGCAAAGGCCTACCTTGACGACCAGGACGTATCGAAGGGCAAGCTCTTCATCTCGCTTGTTGAGGGGAAGGTGCGCAAGGTGAACGTGGAGGGCAGCGCCCACACTTCGGAGTCCTACATTAAGGAGTATTTCAAATTCAAGGGCGGCACGCTTGTGGACGTGAAGGCCATGCAGGACGACGTGCAGTACTTCAACGCCTCCAACGACGCCAAGGCGCGCCTCGCGCTGGAGCCAGGCCCCGTCTACGGCACGAGCGACGTCACTGTGAGCGTCACGGAGCCCGACATGTGGACCCTCTCCGCCTTCACCGACAACGCCGGGCAGGACAGCACCGGCCTCTACCGCGTCGGCGGCTACGGAGTTTTGCGCAGTGCAACGGGCCGGCGCGACATCCTCACCGCGGGCGGAACCTGGTCTGAAGGCTCATACAGCGCCTTCGGCATTTACGAAATACCCGAACCCGTATTCAACACGCGCATAGGCATAGGCGCGGACTATTCCGAAACCGACATCATAAACGGCTCCCTCAAAAACCTCGACATCAAGGGAGACTTTTACAACGTCTACGTCTACGTCAAGAAGCCCTTTTGCGTGACGGAGGCCATGGTCAACAACCTCACACTCCAGATGTCCACAAAGCACGGGCAGACGAAACTCTCCGGCTACGAAATCCCGGGCGGCACGAACGTCAACCTGCTTTCGCTCACTTACGACAACCTTTACCTTTTCGACGGCGCCTATCTGTATAATAATGTAAGCGCCGGCGCGAACATAGCGGGGCCTTCCAAAAGCTTTTACAAGTTCTCCTACTACGGCGAATACCAGCAGGTGATAGTGGAGGACTTCACCTTTACCATGAAGTTCCGCGCCCAGTACGGTTCTGATGACTCCATGGCGTCATCGGACCAGTTCCAGATAGGCGGCTCAAGCACCGTGCGCGGCTACGGCGAAGGCGCTCTGCTCGCCAACAGCGGCCTGAGCGGAACGGTGGAATTTGCGTACGACATCGCGCCCATGATAGGCTACAAGTCCATCCTCACCTCCGCGCGCCTCTTTGCGTTCTTCGACTACGGCCTCGTCTTCGCGCGTTCGGGCGCACCCACCGCCGACGGTTATGACGACGCAATCTACAGCGCTGGCGTGGGCGCAAAGTGCTCGCTTTGGGAGAACGTCAACGTCAACCTCACCTACGCGCAGCCGCTCGTCAGCAACAGCTACGCCAATGACGGCCAGCTCTTCCTCTTTTACATACAACTGATATACTAGATTTTTTCAAAAAGGTATCCCTATGAAAACCGACTACAAGTTTAAGCAAATCCCCCTCGGCAGGCGGATTACGGCATGGCTGATGATATTCCTGATGCTCTCGCAGCAGACGGGCGTGGTCATGGCCGCGGACATGATAATTACAGACGGCCGTACGGACACCACCGTGAACGTCAACGGAAACGTGCACGACGTGACGACAAACACCGTCAGCGGCAACGTCGGCTTCAACTCATTCGACACCTTCAACGTGGACGCGGGGACGACTGTCAACCTGCACCTGGCGGCCAACACCGCAAACCTAGTCAACATGGTGACGGGCGACGGCGCCACGAACATACAGGGCATACTCAATTCCATAAAGGACGGAAGCATAGGCGGCAACGTTTTCTTCCTCAACCCCAACGGCATTGTCATAAGCGAAGGCGGCGTGGTGAATGTTGGCGCGCTCACGCTTGCAACCCCAACAAAGGAGTTCATAGACTCGGTCTACTCCGGCGGCTTCAATTCGGGCAGCGTGATGGTGCAGGCCATCCTTGCGGGGGACATGCCGCTTAACCCGACGGGCCTGATTTCCGTCAAAGGAAAAATCAACGCCCTGCGCGGCGCGGACATACAGGCTGGCAACGTGAATGTCGGGCAGCTCGGCGAAATCAACGTGAATTTTGACGCCGGAGACATAGTGAACATAGGCACTGCCGCGGGAGACGGCGCGGTGATTGAAAACGGCAGGATACGCATTGCGGCGACTTCAGAAATCACCAACGAGGGCCGCATAAAGAGCGATGTCATAGGCGACGTGGCGGCGGCGGGCGTAGACGCGGCAACGGTTGGAAACATTTCGATTGAGGCTAAGGAAATAGACCTTGCGGCAAATTCCAAAATTGAAGCCAAAAGTTCCGACGCCGGCGCAAGCTACGGGAGCGTGAGCATCCTGGCCGTAGACGAAAGCAACGACGCCTGGAACACATTCACAAACCTCGCCCTGCTTTCGGTGGGCGAAGACGCGCAGATTTCCGGCAAAAAAGTTTCGCTCACTTCAAGGGCGACCAATTCCAAATTTTTGGATGTGGCGACGGAAGCGGACGCTGACACAGCCGCGAGCCTTGAAAAAGATTACGACTTGGACGTGGGCGGCACAAGCTACGGCCTAATCGGCAACAGCCTCGGCGCTTATGTGACTTCAAGGGTTGACATCAAGGGCGGAGCGATAATTTCAGGCGCGGACGGCGTGGACATACGTTCGGACGCCGTTTCAAACGTGTCGATGAGCGTGTATGGCGACGGCCTCTCCGTAGTCGTCGGCGAAACCGACGTGAGGAACACAATCGCGATAGGGCAGGGCGCGCAGATAACTTCCGGCGCGGGCGATGTCAGCATAACGGCTTACGCGAACAACACGGCGGAAATCGGCTCAACCGCGATATCGCAGGGTGCGGCGGACCTTCCCTTTGACGGCGCAATAGCCCTCGGTTTCTACGCCACGGACAACAAAATAACGGTTTCAAAAGATTCCGTAATTTCAGGCGGCAACGTAAATATAAACGCGCAGAGCGACATCGAAACGTCTACCTCCGCATCGGCCAGCGCCACGGGTGCGGGCGTGGCGGGCGTGGCGGTCACATACGTTGAAGCAAACCACCTTAACGACGTTTCTCTCAACGGCAAAATCAGCGCGGCAAAAGGCATGGATGTTGCGTCTTTTACCAACATAACGGGAACCAGCCTCGGCGCGTCTTCCGGTGTGGGAGACGGCTTCATATTCAAGCTCGTCAGGCAATACGGAACAAAGGGCGTTGACTTCATAAGCGACAAGCTTGGCAACACGCCCCTGAACGCGAACGCGCCCGTCGATTTGGCGCTCTCCGGCGCTGTTCTCTATGCGGATATAAGCAACTCCGCCACACTGACGCTCGGCGAAAATTTCGAGGCCTCGACTACGGATGCGGATGCGAACGCCACCTTCTCCGCGAAAATAAAAGAGGACATGCTGAGGATAAGCGTGGATTCCGGCGTGAGCGCCACAGATGCCAACCCGAAGGCCAACGGCCTCGCGCTTTCAATAGGAATTGTAAACGAGCGCAACCACGCGCTGCTTACGGCGGAAGACGGCGGCGATTTCCAGATTAGCGGAGACCTTTCATTCGCCTCCGAATACTCCATGCCATTCTCGCAAAACTGGCTGGACTTCTATCACGAGCCTGAACTTGAAGACAAGGTATCCAGCTTGATGAACAAGATAAACGGGGACATCGGCACGCAGAGCGCCTTCTTCACGACATGGATAGGCAGCAGCGTTTCCGTCGAGGGCAATCAGGCGGCGGACACTTCCGGCATAGGCCTTTCAGGCAGCGTGAATATTACGGATTACGACCTTGCTGCGCAAACTAACATAGGCGCGATACTGGTCCACGCCGACAACTTTGACGCGTCCTCAAATGTGGAGGCCTTTTACCTGAATTCAAGCGGCCTGACGCTGCCTACGGGAGCCGCCAATGAGAGCTCCTCCGGACTGGGGGCAACCTATCAGCAGGTGTCCATAGCCAGCAAGGCCAACTCGATAATCGGCGACGGGGCGGCGATAACGATGCTCGGAGATTTCAGCGTTACGGCCGTGAACGGCGTCTACAACATCTCCGTAGGCATGGCCAGTTCCAGCACGGAATCAATCGGCTTTGAGGGCTTCTTCAACTGGATAGACGTGGATAACGAAACCTTCGCGAAGGTGGGAGCATCCAGCATTATTGCGGGCAAAGCCACGGTGGAAGCCGCGGACACGGGCAAGTTTGTGAACGCCGCCGGCGTGCTCGCAATTTCAGAGGGCACGGCTGTGGGCCTCACCATAGGCCTTACCGACATAGACAGGAACACCGTCGCCGGAATATATGGAAATTCCTTCAGCCAGAGCTTCTTTAAAAACCTCACCATAAACGCGGCCAATAGCGGCGTGATATTCAATTTCGCCCTTGCCGGGGCGGTGTCTAAAGAACCGGCGCCGGTGGACCCGAGTGCGGCTTCCAGCTTCTCAACGGGCGGCGGCAGCTACGGCATGGGCATTTCAGGCAGCGCGGGCGTCAACAACGTCACGGACAACGCGGAGGCGGTTTTAAGCGGCGTGAATTACACGGGCGGGGACGTCTCCGTCACGGCTTCCAACGACACGGGGATAACGGCGGTTTCCGGAAGCGCCGCGGCGTCTTTCCAGATAAGCAACAGCGCCGTGGGCGTTGCGGGCGCTTTCAGCCTTAACAATATAAAGAGCAGCACGAGTGCGCATGTTGACAATTCCCAACTCCACTTGCAGGGCGGCGCGGGCCTGACAATCGCCGCGGCTTCGGACGCATACATTCTGGGAGTTGCGGCAGGTCTTGCCGCCTCCGCAAGCAGCGAGCAGCCCGCGCTGAGCGTGGCCGGTTCCGTAGCCTACAACCAGATAGAAAATGACACGAAGGCGTACGCAAATTCTTCGGACGTTTTTGAAGCTTCAAAAATTTCAATAGGCGCAAGCGACAATTCGAGCATAGTGGGCGTTGCGGGCGCGGTGTCTTTCGCAATGGGCACGAGCGCGGGCGCGACGGCGGTGGGTGCGTCAATCGCATGGAACGAGGTTGACAACATCACCGAGGCCTACGCAAAAAATTCCGACTTCGTTTCAACTTACGCCCTTCTTGACGAGAGCGACGAGGCCGTGGGCATAACGGCAACAGCCGCGGGCGAGATACTCGGGGCTTCAACGAGCCTGGGCGCCGCGGTGACTTCGCAGGGAACGGCGGCGGGCATCACTGCTTCAAGAAACGCTATAGGAATGACGACCAGCGCCTACGCCTCTGGCGGGAGCATAGACCACGCTTCGGGCTCATTGAACGTGGCGGCTTCAAACACGGCGGAGATGCTCGCAATAAGCGCGCAGGCGGCGCTGAGCGTGGGCGGGAACGCCCTGGGCGCGGCCCTCGGCTGGTCCACGGTGGACAATTTAACGGAGGCGCACCTGACATCCATGACCGTGGCCCTCGCGGACGGGAATGTGGACGTATCTGCGCTGAGCAGTTCGGAGATGACCGTCGTGGGTGCCGGCATTTCCGTGGCTACGGGCGAATTGGGCGCGGCGGGCAGCGTCGCCGTCAACGACGTGAGCAACAGGGTTGCGGCGCAGATTAAGACTTCCGACATAGACGCAAGCGGAGACGTTTCCGTGGATTCGGCAATAAACAGCACGCTGGACTTTTACGGCGGCTCCGTCGGCGTGGGTGTCAACTCTCTCGGCATGGGCCTCACCTTCGTTTCAAACAGCATGCGGGAAAGCTCCCAGGCGCTCATCACCTCTTCCGACGT
>JAVBSZ010000174.1:0-5651 GCA_031556415.1 Opitutales bacterium
AAGGTTGTGGATGTGAGCGTTGATGTCCTTGGCCATCATGTTGAGCGTGTAGGCGAGGTTCCCGAACTCGTCCTTTTTGTTCAGGAATATTTTGGTGTCAAAATTCCCCGCGCCTATCTCCAGCGCCTTCTGCGAAAGGTAGGCTATGGGCCTTGTGACAAGATGGTTGAGCACAAGGTACATCAGCCCCGCCATGAACACGCAGGATATCACGAGCGCCGCAACCGACGTTTCTGCGCTCAGGTTGACCTCCGAAAACAGCTCGTTCTCCGGAACGTTGATGACCATGGTCATGCCGTTGTCGAGCACGCGCCTGAAGGAGATGTATTTTACGCCGTGGTAGGTGAAGCGGCTCTCGGCGTCGTCCCTGGCGTCAAACCATTCGAGGATTTTGAGGGACTTGCCTATGGGGTTTCCGGAGACGTCCTTGTCGGTAAGCGCGAGGATGTAGTCGCTGCGCTTGTCGGCAAAAAGGCTGAAGCTGTTTTCGGTGGGACGCACGCGCGAAATTTCCAGCGCTATCGCGTCGAGCTCCCAGTCCACCGTGGAAATGCCGACGAGCTTTCCGTCCTTGTCGAATATGCCCGCCCCCGCGGTGGTCATGAGCGCCTTTGTGCCCTCCATGTCGAAGTAGGGCGGGCTCCACGCCACGTCTCCGGGCCCTTTGACGCCGGGCTTTATCGTCCTGTACCATATCTGAGTGTGGTAGTCGTACTCGTCGCTCAAAAACCCCGTGTCTATCACAACCTCCGTTCCGTTGTTGAAGGCGTAGAAGCAGACGCGCTTCTTGTCGGGAAAAACGACGTTCGGGTCAAACCATATTCCGCCGCCTACGGCCACGGCGCCAGTCCTGAAATGCGCCTTCACGCTGTCTTCGGCAAGCGCGCTCACCCGCTGCGGGGAGCTGTAATAGAGGTAGCCGCAGAGCGCTATGCTCTTTGCGTTCTCGCGCAGCTCCCTGATCTTTTTGTTGATGCGCTCCGAGGCGAAGTCAACCATGGAGCGGCATTCGCTGACCTGGAGCTCCTTGTAGTTCGCGTAGATGTCGGCGGAGAGTATCGTCACCGCCAGGCCCATGCCCACGGAAATCACAATAAGCAGGAAAATTATTTTTGATCTTATGCTTTTCACTTTGTTTTAAATCTTGAGGGTTTCAGTTGGACGTAGCGGCCGTCATTCCTCCGTGCATTTGAGTATGACCTTCTTTATCTTTTCGTCTATGGCCTTCGTGGTTATGGGCTTGAAAAGGATTTCGTCGAAGAGCCCGTCGGGGTCCTGCACCTGGGTGTCCGCCGTCACGGCTATGATGGGGATTGACGATATCTGCGGGTCGTCCCGCACGGCCTTGGCAAATTCGTGCCCGCTCATTTCCGGCATCCAGAGGTCCGTCATTATGACGTCGGGCCTCTGCTTTTTTACTATGGCAAGCGCGTCTATGGCGCTCAAGGATTCGAGCACTGAGAAGCCGAGGTTTGAAAGCATCTTGCGCAGCACCTTGACGTTTAGAAGGATGTCGTCCAGCACCATGACGGTGAGGTCAAGGTCCAGCTTTTCGGCGAGTTTGGGCTCCTCCTTGGCTTCCGCGTCCTCCGGCAGATTGGCCTGCGCGCCCTCGGAAATTTCTACGCCGCGGAAAAGTATGTTGAAGCGGCTTCCCCTGTTGATCTCGCTATCCACGCTTATCTCCCCGCCCATCTTTTCCACAAGGCGCTTGACGATGGGCATGCCCAGCCCCGTGCCCTCGTAGCTTCCGCGCCCGCGCGTGCGCCCGGTCACGTCCTGCTCAAACGGGTTGAAAATCTTTTTGATGAATTCGGGCGCTATGCCTATGCCCGTGTCGGAAACCGTTATGCGCAGGTCCGCCTCGTCCTCCGAAACCGTCTCATACGAGAACTTCACGTCTATGCCGCCCTTCTCCGTGAACTTCACCGCGTTGCCGATGACGTTCATGAGCACCTGCTTCAGGCGCAGGATATCGAGCATGAGCAGGGGGAAGTTTTTCTGCACGTCCATCTTCAGATAGACGCCCTTCTTGTTTGCCGAGAACTTGAATATCCTCAAAAATTCCTCCGCCACAAAAACCATGCTCAGCGGGGATTTGAAAATCTCCATCTGTCCGGCCTCGAGCTTTGAAAGGTCCAGAATGTCGTTGATGAGGTTGAGCAGCGCGTTGGCGGCGAAGTTGATGTTCTTGAGGTTGTGCATCCTCTCGTCCTGCCCAAGGTCCGGGTTCTGCGTGAGCTCCGTGTAGCCGATTACGGCGTTGAGCGGCGTGCGCAGCTCGTGGCTCATGGTGGCTATGAAGTAGCTTTTTGCCTTGTCCGCCGCCTGCGCCTCCTGCATGGCCTTCACAAGAAGGCGCTTGCCCTCGTTGAATTCCGTCATGTCCAGCAGGTATTCCACGACGTATTTGAGCCTCTTTTCCTTGTCGAAAATCGGGGTGATTATGGTGTGGTACTCCTTGCCCGAGGGCGTGATGAAGTCGTTCGAAACCATCTTGCCCGAGCTTATGCACTTGAGCACAGGGCAGGTCTCGTCATTGTACATGCCCTTGCAGATGGTCTCATGGCATGGCTTTGAAAGCATGATATCCTGCGCGAAGCCCGTAAATTCCGACGCCGCGGAATTGGCGCTTATCAGGTTGCGCTTGGAGTCCAAAAGCATGATGGGTATGTCTATGGAGTCCAAGACTATGCTGCGCATGTGCTCGCTCTCGGCCACGCGCGAGATGTTCTCAAAGCGCTCTATGACGATTTCGAGAATGCGCGAGGCTGTGCGCATGAGGGATTCGTCAAGGTCGCTCGTCTTGCGCGCCGCGTCGAGGAACTCCACCGTGATGAAGCCGAGCACCCTGCCCTCGCGCTGCACGCCGACGGCCAGATAGCTGTTAACCCCGCTGAACTCCGGCACGAGCGCGGCGTTGGCGAATTCGGGAGAGGAGTCCGCGGAGATGTTCTCGCTTTTGATGACGCCGCCGGCCCTGAATTTTTCAATCCACACGCCGAGGTCGGGTATGGGGGTGTCTATGAGGTCTTCACGCCGCGCAAGGGACGGTTCGGCCACCCATTCTGAGATGTCCTCCAGTTTTCCGCGCGTGTCGTCGTACTTGACGAAGTAGCACCTGTCCGCCGAAAGGCTCCTGCCCACAAAGCCGATGATGTCGGCGGCGAAGTCCTTGGAGTTTTCCGCCAGAAGCGCGCTGTGCAGGCATTCGTTGAGCACACGCATCTGCTCCGAATGCGCCCTCATCTTCTCCTGCGCCAGCAGAAGCTCCGTAATGTCCATGCATATTCCGAATAGATAGACATCCCCGTTCTCCATCCGCATGGAGGTTTTGATGGTGTGGCAGGTGGTCACCGTGCCGTCCTTCGCGCGGAGCGTCTTTATGCCGTCGAGAAGCTCCCCGCCGTCCACGACCGTCCTGTCGTCCCTGATGCAGGCTCGGGCGGTTTCAGGGTCAAATATGTCGAAATCCGACCTTCCATCGATGTTTTCGGGGTGCCTCGCAAGGTTGTGGCGGAAAAATTTGTTCCCTATGATGTACTTGTCGCGGTCGCTGTAATTCTTGACGAATATGCCGCAGGGGATGTTGTCGATAAGGACGTTGAGGAAGCTGTTTGTGTCGTGAAACTTTTTGACGGTGTCATGGAAGTTCCTGCGCACCGCGGCCAGGTCGGAAACGTCCGTTATGGTGAGCATGAAGGCGCCGGCGCCGAACCTGTCCTTGGGCATCCTTCTCACCACGCCCTTGCAGGGAACTCCCTGGAAGACGAATTCAAGCGCCGCCTCCCGCCCCGCAGGCAGGCGCGAGCCGGTTTCGCGGAAGAATTTTTCAAACTCCTCGCCGAATATGGATATGTTGCGCGCGTAGGTGACCTCGCCGTATTCGCTGTAAGATGAATGTATGGCGCCGTCCGCGTCGAACACATAAACGTCCGCCGCCATGGACTTGAACACTTCAAGATGCCGACGCTGGGTGCGCAGCGCCCTCGCCAGCAGAAAAAACAAGAAGGCAAGCGCAAGCGCCGCCAGGGAGAGTATGCCCGCAAAATAGCGGAACTCCGCCATGCCAAGAAGCGAGGGCGGAATGTTGTAATACTCCGCGTCCAGCGGCAGCAGCTTGGTTGAGCGCTCCGCCTGCCTGAAGAGGGCCCAGTTTATCGCAAGCCGCGGCGCGGGCGCTTCAAACGAGGTCTTCGTGAAGTCCTCCTTGTCCGCTATCTCCCTCGTCTTTGCGCCAATGTACGCCCCAAGCTCCTCGGCGTCTTCCATGTACCCGCCAAGCGTCACATCGCTGTTGGAAGTGAAGGCGCTCAAAATCCGCAAGCCCGACGCCTCCATGACGATGTGCGTGGCCACGTTTATGGGCAGGCGCTCCTGGTCCTTGAGGCTCACCCAGCTGAACAGAATCACAAAGGCCTTTTCGCGCGCGCCGCGCTCCACAATTTCAAGCATCTCCCGCGTGCTGAATTCGCGCCCGTTGACAAGCTCCACATCGAGGCTGCCCGCGTCAAACCCGCCGCCCTTGAAGGCGCTGTGGAGCAGGAAGCCCTCCCTGTCGCCCGGGGTGAGTATTATCACCTTCTTTGCGCCCGGGAAAAGTTTTCTGCCAAGGTTCAGATTGCGCTGGAGGTCTATGCGCTTGTTTATCGCAAAAACGTTTGAATGCAGCTCCCGCTGGACGCTCCCGTAGGCGACGTCTCCGCCGAGGATTATCTTCACGCCCTTTGGAAATTTGTCGCGGTTTTCAAAAACGAGGTCTATGGCGTCCTGGTCGAGCGCGACTATCGTCGCCGCCCTGCGCTGTTCGAATTTTTCAGCAATCCATGCGACGTCGCTGTCCAACACCTCAAGCCCCTTGTTGTTGAGCACGCCGAGCTCTATTTTTGACACCGAATACTTGCCGTCGTCAAAACGCGAAAGAAAGCCTTCGACAACCCCCTCGCCCCATTTGCTTTGCGCGTTGAATGACGATACAAGGAGTATGCTGTCTTTTGAAAGCCCTCCCGCCTCCTGGTGCGCGCCATGCGCGCGCGGCGAAAGCAGGGCTGAGAGGCCGGCCAGCAGGCACAGGCTTCCCCGCACCGCAAAGGCCTTGAGACCGGATGTAAATTTGTTTTTCAATGCGTTTGTGTAAATTGCAAAGCGGACCGCGCTCAAATTGGTGGGCGCAGGTTGCGTGATTTTTACGCGTCGAATATGCACGTCCGATATTCCGGAATACAAGAATACGCGCTAAGCAATAAAAATATCCCTAATTAGGTTTAAATTTCAAGTACAAATAACTTTGATTCAACTATTTTACGCACGGGCGTTCTATTTTTCGGCAAAGCTTCAAGATGCGCGGAAAGCGGAAAAATCCTTAAGCGTTCCCTAAAAGCGCCGCCGCCAAAGGCCGGCGAGGGTCCGGAGAATTTTATGCAAAAAAATAAATTTCTTCCTTAAAAAATAATGCTTGCATTCGAAACACAATAGTATTCTATGACGCACTTTAATTGACGCAGGGTGGAGCAGCATGGTAGCTCGTCAGGCTCATAACCTGAAGGTCAGCGGTTCAAATCCGCTCCCTGCACCCAATTAAAAAAACGCGGGTTTTAAGCCCGCGTTTTTTTTGCTACATTGTCCGCCTTCATCTCTCTTTATTTTCATAC
>JAVBSZ010000009.1:0-10157 GCA_031556415.1 Opitutales bacterium
GAGGTTGTCTATCATCTCAAGGAACGAGCTGTCTTCGCTGACGCTGTCTATGCTGTAATTTTCAAAACGGCCCTTCTGGTCTGCGCCGTCCTGTCTCCAAACTTTAAGATTAACTTTCATTGTCTTAGCCTTTAAATATTATTTGTATGAACGTATGACGGGTTTGACTTCCTCGTGCGCTATCTGCTCCACGTGGCGGACGGGTTTGACGCCCTCGCCCTTGTATTCCCAGACGGCGGCGTGCGAAAAATTCTCGTCGTCGCGCTTGGCTTCGCCCTCGGCGTCCTGATATTCCTCGCGGAAGTGGCCGCCGCAGCTTTCCCTGCGTTCGAGCGCGTCAAGGCACATGATTTCCGCGAAGTCTATAAAGTCCGCCGTGCGCGAGGCCCTTTCGAGCTCGGGGTTGAGCGTGCTCTTTTCTCCGGTTATGCGGAGGTCCTTCCAGAATTCGGCGCGTATCTGGGGGATGAGTTCGAGCGCCTTTTTGAGGCCCTCTTCGTTCCTGCCCATGCCGCAGTTTTCCCACATGACCTTGCCAAGCTCCATGGCGAAATGCCTCGGGCTCTTTGTGCCCTTGACGGCGTAGAGCTTTTCAATCCTGTCCTCAACGGCCTTCTGCGTGTCCGCAAATTCGGCCCTGTCGGTCTTGATGCCCTTTGCACCGGCCTTGGCCAGATAATCCGGCAGCGTGTAGGGGACGACGAAATATCCGTCGGCGAGGCCCTGCATGAGCGCGGAAGCGCCCAGGCGGTTTGCGCCGTGGTCGGAGAAGTTCGCTTCGCCCAGAACGAAGAGGCCCGGTATGGTGCTCTCGAGATTGTAGTCAACCCAGAGGCCGCCCATCGTGTAGTGCGAAGCTGGATATATGCGCATGGGGCGTTCGTAAGCGTCTTCGCCGGTGATGCGCTCGTACATTTCAAAGAGGTTGTCATAACGCTCCTCAATGGCCTTCTTGCCGTCGCGCTTGACCGCCGCGCAGAAGTCGAGGTATACGCCGCGCCTTGAACCGCCTACCATGGGGCCGACGCCCCTGCCCGCGTCGCAAGCCTCCTTCGCGGCGCGCGAGGAAATGTCGCGCGGGGCGAGGTTGCCGAAGCTCGGGTACTTTCTTTCAAGATAATAGTCCCTGTCCTCTTCCGGAATGTCTAGCGGGTCCTTGGTGCAGTCTTCCGCCTTCTTGGGAACCCAGACGCGGCCGTCGTTGCGGAGCGACTCGCTCATGAGGGTGAGCTTGCTCTGCTGGTCTCCGTGCTGCGGTATGCAGGTGGGGTGAATCTGCGTGTAGCAGGGGTTTGCGAAGCCCGCGCCGCGCCTGTAGCACTGCATGGCCGCCGAAACGTTGCAGCCCTGGGCGTTGGTGGAAAGGTAGAACACGTTGCCGTAGCCGCCCGTGCAAAGCAGGACAGCGTCGGCCGCGTAGCGTTCGATTTCTCCGGTAAGGAGGTTGCGGCAGATTATGCCTTTGGCGTGACCGTCAACGAGGACGAGGTCCATCATCTCGCGCCTGTTGTACATCTTCACCTTGTTGAGGGCAATCTGCCTTACGAGTGAAGAGTACGCGCCGAGGAGCAGCTGCTGCCCCGTCTGGCCGCGCGCGTAGAACGTGCGGCTCACCTGCGCCCCGCCGAAGGAGCGGTTTGCCAGAAGACCGCCGTACTCGCGGGCGAAGGGGACGCCAGTAGCCACGCACTGGTCAATGATGTCAACGCTCACTTCCGCAAGACGGTAGACGTTGGCTTCGCGGGCGCGGAAGTCTCCGCCCTTGACGGTGTCGTAAAAGAGCCTGTAGATGCTGTCGCCGTCGTTCTGGTAGTTCTTGGCGGCGTTGATACCGCCCTGCGCCGCTATGGAGTGCGCCCTGCGCGGGCTGTCCTGGTAGCAGAAGCACTGGACGTTGTAGCCCTGCTCCGCGAGGGTTGCCGCGGCGCTCGCGCCTGCAAGGCCGCTGCCCACCACTATCACGCTGAATTTTCTGCGGTTAGCGGGGTTGACGAGCTTTGCGTTAAACTTGAAGTTGCTCCACTTTTCAGCAATAGGTCCGCTGGGAATTTTGGAATCTAAGTTCATGGTAAAGTATTTTTAAGAGTTGGTTATTTTTTGGAGACGGGGCATTCCTTGGCTTTCGCGCAGGTTCCGTAGATTGCGGCGTAGTCCACAAAGATGTCCTTGCCGGAAGCCTTCTGGGCTTCAATCTGCCGGAGGACGTCCTTGACGGGGTAGATTTCAAGCGGGGTGTACTTGCTGACGAGGACCGCTATCGGGTTGATGCAGAAGCCGCCGAAGATTACCACCGCGTAGATTTTCGCGACGAGGTCCAGCTTGTAGCGTACGGTTTCGTTGCGCAGGCCGACGGACTGGAACATGCTGCCCACGCCGTGCACGAGGTGGAAGCCGATGACGGCCATCGCAATTATGTAGAGACCGGAAACCCATTCGTTGGCGAAGCCGACTATGAGCATCGCGTAGACGTCGTGAAGAACCTTGCCTTCGTAGAAGCCCTCTTCACATGTCCATTCAAGGAGCTTGAACTCGGGGTTCAGGTGCAGAACCGTATAGTGGAGGATGTGGGTGAAGGCGAAAGTCAGGATGATGACACCCGTATAAATCATGGTCTTGGCTGCGGGGGAGGCTACGACGGCGGCCTTAACGCTGTACTTCTGCGGGCGCGCCTTGGAGTTCTCAAGAACCAGAAGCGTGGCCATGCCGAAGTGCACTATTATGCAGACAAAAAGCGTCGCACGGAAACCCCAGAGGATCTCCCACGGTAGCGTCTGCAGAAAATGCGCGTATGCGTTGATTGCGTGAGGTCCGCCTTCAAGCGCCTGCAGGTTTCCGAGCATGTGCACCGCCAGAAAAGACGCCAGCACGCAGCCCGTTGCCGCCATAATAAGCTTCTTGATGATGGAAGACATTAGTGTGTTTTTTATGCTTAACATGATTTAATTACGTTTGTGGTCCCAAATAAAAGAGAACAAAATGCAAATCCGCAAAAAACTTTCAACCCTATATTTGATTTTTTGGCTTTTTTGGCGAATTGGCGCATGAGAGATTGGAGTTTTTAGTTATTGTAATTTTTATCAAAATAATATGAAACTCTCGGGTATAAATTGCGTTTACCCCCTATGACGCGTTTTTGGCGGACGGCAACAGCCCCACCCGCATTTAATCTACTCCTCATCCTATATGCACATTAAGAAAATTTCGTCATGCGCTTTTCTGAGGGCGCTGCTTGTTTCCGTGATATGCCTCGGATCTGTCTGCGTTTCCGAAGCAAAAAAGGCTGAACCCGCAACTGAAACAGGGACGGCTGCGGCGGAATCCGCCCAACCGGCAAAAAAGCGCCGCCCCATCCTGCTCGACATACGCACGCCCGACGAGTATTACCCCGACCACATCGGCCGCGCAATAAACGTGCCGCTTGCGGAGCTTGAAGACGCCCTGCAGACTATGGAGATTTTTCAGGACAGGGAAGTGAAAATCCTCATATACTGCCAAAACGGCAACCGCACAAAGAAGGCCATGGACATCTTCGAGCGCCTGGGTTTCTACAACGTCGTGGATTTGGGGGGCATTGAGGACGCCAAAGTCAAGGTGAGGGACGCCATCACAACCTTCCACGAAAACCGCGAGCGCCTAAAGAAGGCCGAAAAGAAACAATAAGCTTGAAGGGCGCCTCCCCGTCCGTTAGCGTTTGAGGATGAGAAAGTTTTTAAGCGCACTGTCGGTTTTCTTCTGCGCCTGCGCGCTTTGCGCACAGTCTGAAAAGCAGGCAAAGCCGGATTCCATATCAATAAACCACGGGCCCTACGTCTGCGTGCCCGCCGAAACTTCCGTTGAGATAGTGTGGACTACGGACAAGCCCGCAGTCTCGTGGGTGGAAATCGCGCCGGATGACGAAACGCATTTCTATTCCGCGGAACGTCCAAAGTATTTTTCATCCGCGAACGGGAAAAAACGCATAGACACGGTGCACAATGTGCGCATTGACGGCCTTGAGCGCGGGAAGAAATACCGCTACCGCGTCTTTTCAGAAGAAGTGCTCGGCACCGAAGGCCACTACCAGGTTTTTTACGGAAAAACGGCCTCCTCAAAAGTCTACAAGGCGGAGCCGCTGACCTTCAGAACTCTTGACCATTCCAAAGACAAGGTATCCTTCCGCGTCGTCAACGACATCCACGGGGACGCCGCGCGCCTCACAAAGCTCCTTGCAAACATTGAAGATGACGATTTCGTATTTTTAAACGGCGACATGACAACCTACATGGGTTCGGAAGCGCAGATTTTTGAAGGCTATATGGACGCCGCCGTGGCCGCAACCAATAGCGGCAAGCCCCTCTTCTTCGGGCGCGGGAACCATGAGACGCGCGGCCATTTCACGGAGGAGTTTTTGAAATATTTCCCGACATCGACGGGGATGACGTATTACACATTCAGGCAGGGTCCCGCTTTTTTCATCGTGCTCGATTCCGGCGAAGACAAGCCGGACGGGGACGTCGAATACCACGGCCTTGCGGACTTTGACGCCTTCCGCGCGCGCCAGGCTGAATGGCTCAAGGGCGTGGTTGCATCCGACGAATTCAGGAGCGCTCCGGTCAAAATCGTATTCGTGCACATTCCCCCGGGCCGCACCATCCCGAGCGTGTGGCATGGTGAAGTGCACTTCAAGAAGCTCTTCGCACCCATCCTGAATTCCGCAAGCATAGATTTGATTTTAAGCGGACACCTGCACAGGTACGAGTTTCATCAGCCGGACGCGGGCGGGCTCAACGTACCCAATGTCGTGAATTCAAACATGGAAGCGATGGACGTGCAGGCCGACAAATCCGAAATAAAAATTTCTTTCATAAGCGCCGAAGGCAAGGAGGCGCGCCCTCCCCTCGTTTTCAAAACACGCTCATCGAAATAGAAACAACACTTTTAAACCCCAATAATACCACACCGCCATGAAAAATTTTGAAGAGGAACTTTTAAACAGGCTGGAAGCCTACGAGGCACAGGGGGCGATAGACTCCGCGGGCAGAATGCGCCTTACGGCCCATCTGCAGAACGAAATCGAACACCGCCAGAAAACGAACGCGGGCTTCTACCTCATCTACGGGCTGGGGTCCCTCCTCGTCTGCCTGGGAATTATCCTCGCAATAAATTATAATTGGGACTTTTTTCCGAAGGGCGTGCGGCTGGCAATAGCCCTCTTCCCCCTTGCGCTCTCCGCGCTTTTGGGAATGTTCATGATTCCCAAGCTGAGGACCTCGGCATGGATACACATAGTGCCCGCCCTCAACATCGCGGGCGTGATATGCGCAATAGCCGTCATCTCGCAAATCTACCATATAGACGGGAATTTACACGCCTTCCTTTTCGGCGTACTCTGCCTGACCGTACTCATACCCATAATCTTCAATTCCCCGCTCGGGCTTTTGGCAACACTCTCGCTCTTCCTGATGTGGGCTGCCGACTTCTGGCGGGCGGATGACGTGGAGTTTTTCTACATATTCTTTGCCCCTATTTCACTCCAACTTTTCTATTATTATTTCAAGGGTTCCAAAAACGTTTTGAGCCTTGTCTGCCTTTTCGTATTCTGCGTATTTGCGCCTTTCATCCTGGCTGCAAATATAGACAAGGATTTGCATGGCATCGACATTTTCTGCGCGGTACTCTCCATGATATACCCCTGCCTGCTCCTTTTGGACACGGCTTTTGCAAAGACCCTGAACCTTTCGGAGCGCCCCAAAGTCTTCAGGCTTCCACTGCTGCTCGCGGGTTTCCTCGGAATTCTGGGTGTAGGGATATCGCACATATTCTCTTTCAGGTATTACGGCGAACCAAAACCGTTTTTGACGGACTCCTTCAACTCATACCAGAACGCGGCCGTACTCGGCATCCTTGGGCTGCTGTTTGTGTGCCTCTTCTGCAAAGCCGTACTCGCGCGCGAAAAATCCTGGCCCATGACGGCGCTTTCAGCCATGGGCTTTGTAGGCATCCTCCACGTCATATCAATAGCCCTGCAAATTCCGGAAATGGGCTTTGCCATAAAGACTCTTTCCTTCTGCGTTTTGTCGGTGAGCGCGGTTCTCTTCATAATCAGGGGGATAAGGGAGGAGAGCTTCGTGCAGATGAACGCGGGAACTGCGCTGATCCTTGCGCAGGCCCTGGCGCATTTTACGGATTCCGACGCAAGCATACTCTTCCGCTCGGGGGTGTTCATAGCGCTGGGCCTTGCGCTGATGTCGCTGAACCTCGTGGTCGCCAAAAAGAAAACAGCAACAGCCAAAGCTTCTCAATAAGGATTTCCAATGAAAAACATTCTCACAAAAATAGTCTTCTTTATTTTCGCCGTCCTTGTGACCGTGCAGTTCTTCGTGGTCTCCTCTGTCATCTTTGACGAGGAGCAAATACTCGACGAAGGCTCCGTCTTCAAATTCAAAACCCGGCCCATAGACCCCTACGACATTTTCAGGGGCAAGTACGTCTCCCTTGATTTCTCCGATGAAAACGTCCCCTACAAGGGCGGCATAGAGGCGCTGGACAATAAAATTAAAGAATATCTTAAGGACAGGCTTACCGACAAAGGAGAATTCGTTGATAAAAATCCTCGCATTTACAGCCTGAAAATCGACGATTTGAAAGTTTTCTTCAACGCGGACGAAAACGGTTTTGCAGTCCCCACCCTTGTTGAGACCGAAAAGAACGCGCACAGTTACATATTCGTTTCGCCCAGATGTTATAACGTTAAGGAGAAGACGCTGGACTTCGAATACCCCTTCCGCAAATTTTTCACCAATGAGAAGGACGCGCCCAAACTTGAAGAGGGATATAATGATTCGCGGCGCGACGATGAAAAGCGGAAGAACACCTACCTGACCGTGTCCATAAGGGACGGCAAATACGCCGTGGTGGAGCTCTACATAGACGGCCTGCCCTCCGCCCAATTCGCAAAAAAGTTCACCGAAGAGGAAGAGGCTAAAAAGGCCGACCCAAAGTAGCGGAGATTCCAAATATGGCCGCAATGGCTCCTTCAAAAACAGACGAAGCCCATTTGAAACGGAAATTGCTTTGGCTCTTGCTGGCACTGTTTTTAATAGTGCTTTTAGACATCCCGCACGCCGTAGGCCACATGTTTGACGGCTTGTATGGCGATGCATATGGCGGCGGAAACACTCCGGCGTCTTTTTGGGACATCTACGGGCTTTTTGCGGCGTCTTCGTTTTTTGGAGCCTTTGCGCTCCTCCTTTTTAAACGCGGGAGCGTCGTTTGTGAAATCGCCGCCATATTCTGCCTGTACTCCGTTTCAAGCACGACGGCATCCGTGGTCAAGGCTTCCGGAATCAGCATGGAAGCGTCCGACCTTTACGTATACGCCCTCTCCGCCGCCGTCTTCATTCCTTTTGTGTTCGATTCAAAATGCGCTCTTCTGGGCTTGATTTTTATGCTGATTACATGGCGCGGGCACCACATGGACGGCGCGACGGCAGGCGGCATCTACCCTTCCCTCTTCTGGGCAATTAGCGGAATGTACGTTTTTCTTGTCTACTTCAAAAACCGGGGAAACACTGTATACTATATCGCTCTGCTGATTTTTCTCATCTGCGCCCCCGTTATCCTTCTTTCGGGAATACCGCTGCCGTGCGAGGTTATGTACGCCTGCGCGCTGGTAATGCTCTCCTGCATCCTGCTTTTTGATCTCAATTTCGGATACAGATTCCCCGATGCAAAAATGGAATTTGTGCGCCCAAAAATACCCTTCATCACAGTCGGCATTGGCGGAACGCTGTTTTTGGCTTTTGACATTTTTAGGGCGGACAAGAATGCTGAAATTATGACCGCTGCCGCCCATTCATTATGGGGCTTCTCATTCTTTTTTATGGTCGTTTTGGTTTACGCATTGCTCTACGCGTACGCCACGCGCAAACGTGAAAAGGCCCTGTGGCCTTTGGTGTTTTCAACTATGGGGCTTGTAGGGATTTTTCAATTCATTCTGGCTTTAGAAGGCTATAACCCGTATTGGCCCTGCGCCGTTCTTGCGGGGATAATACTGCTTTGCGCCATCGCGGTTTCATTTTGTGAAGGATATAGGAATTGCGACTACCTTGCCGTCAACATGGGCGCATGCACGGTTATCTTTTTAGCGTTCCTGTTTTTAGTGTTTTACATTGACGCAAACAGCTCCGCACTGAATAGCAGCCTCCTCATGCCAATATTCATCGCAGGAACGGTTGCAAGCGTTTTGCTGGCTGCGAATATCCCGCTTTATCTAAAAGCAAAATCCATGCGCAAAAAAACTTCCGATAAGGAGGGCGCATGAAAGCCTCATCCAAAGCGCTCAGCCTGTTTTCCTTTGTAATCCTCATCGCCGCGCAGTGCGCCGTTTTCATTGCCATAAACAAGGACCATGCGGCATTCATTGAGAACGCCGAAGAATTTAAAATCAAACTCGAACTCGAAGTTCGCAACGAAAACTGGCGGGGAAATAAGTTCGTCTTCCCAGACGATAAAATGGGAATCACATACGAAGGCGGTATACCCGACTTGGATGAAGGAATAAGGGAAACTGCACCCGAATACGTGGAAGGCAAAAAAGAGCTGAGGAACTTTTTGAGTTATAAAAGAAATATAAAAATTTTCTTCATAAAAGATGAAAACGGCTACGGAATTTCAACTTTGAAGCCGGAATCTGGCAATGCACATTCATACATTTTTCAAAAGCCGTTTTTTTACGCCTATAAAACCGGCCGACTGCATTTCTTCGCATCCCCCATCGAACTTTGTTTCAATCATGGAAAATTCGGGAATATTGAAAAGATTGTGAAGAATGTGAAGACACCAGCAATTGAAAGCGCATATCTTACCGTTCTCATTTACGACGGCAGGTGCATGGTGGCGGGTTTCCACATCAACGGCATGCCTGCGGAGGAGTTTTTGAAGGCCGCTGAAAAGGGCGAATAGTAAGCGGCAGGGTTTCCTACTTCAAATGCGTGCGCAAAGTGCGCGCGATGAGCGCCACCATTATGCCCATGCACGCCACGCATGCCAGCGACACGCGCAGGCTTGAAACGTGCGCAATGTAGCCTATGAACGGCGGCCCGAAGAGAAAGCCGAAGAAGCCTATCGTAGACACGCACGCAAGCGCGATGCTCGGCGCCATCCTACGAGACTTCCCGGCAGCGCTGTAGCAGGTGGGAATCACGGCCGAGACGCCGAAGCCGGTTATGAGAAAGCCGAACGCGCTCGTGTACACGCCCGGGAAAATCACGGAAAAGAGAAGCCCTGCGGCCATCGTTATCCCGCAGGTGCGCAGCACCGCAATCTGCCCGAAACGGCGCACAAAGCCGTCGGCCAGAAACCTGCCCGTTGCCATTGCCGACATGAAGCAGACGTAGCCCAAACGCAGCTGTTCCGGCGGGGCGCCAACAACCTTCTCAAAATAGATGACGCTCCAGTCAAACATCGCCCCCTCGCAGGACATGCACGCAAGCGCGATGAAGCCCAGTATCACGATGAACTTGGTTGGCCGGAACATCCCGCGCGTGCGCGTCTCGCCTTCGACGGGTTCGTACTTGGTGTCCTTCCTCAGCAGCCTCGGCCCGAATGCGGCGTTGATTGCGAAGGCCAGCGCCGCTATCATAAGAAAGTGCCAGAACACGCTCAGATGCACCGCAACGAAATACGATATCACGCCGCCGCAGACGCCCGCAAGGCTCCAAAGGCCGTGGAAGCTGCCCATTATGTGGCGGCCGTATATGTGCTCCACGCTCACGGCCTGAGTGTTTATGGCGATGTTCTGCAGGTTCGCAAAGCAGCCGAAAACCATCAGGCACGCGAAAAGCTGCACGCCGCTTGACGCGCATGAAATGAGCACGAGCGCGCTGGGGTACATGAAGGCGGCTATGTTGCTCACCCTCTTGCTGCCGAATCTGTTCACGAGCATGCCGGAAAGCGCCATAGTCAGAATCTGCCCCACGGGGAGCGCGAAGAGCAGCGTGCCCAGCTGCGCCTCGTTAAGGCCGAGGTTTTCCTTGATGTCGGCAATGCGCGTGGCCCAGGTGGCGAAGACTATCCCCTGAAGCACGAAGAGCGAGCCCGCGGAAATCCTGTGGGAAAGCAGCCGACCCGATGTGAAAGTTTCTGCCATAAAAATAAAGCGCGCAAAGTGAACCTTG